>CANQCQ010000076.1 GCA_947589725.1 uncultured Bacilli bacterium
TATAATAAATCCAATTATTCTTTTTAATATTTTTTTAATATCTTTTATATAAATAATACTAGGTAAAATGAATAGTACTCCAACACTTTGTTTTGTTAAAACCATTAGAGCAATAACAAATCCTATTAGATAATCACTCTTTTTTTCTTTTTCTAAATAAATAATTAGGATAAACAAAAATAATATTAATAAATTATAACTTGGAGAAATTGTTTTAACATACATTAGTAGTATTGCGAATAAAAAATATGCTTTGTCTTGAACAAGTTTTTCTAAGTAGTAAAACATTAAAAGTAATATGAGTGAATTAAATATTTGAAAAATTAATATATTATGTCCAAATATTATCATAGGTATGGCATATAAAAAAGCAAAAAATGGTGTAATTACCATATTAAAGTCACGATAAGGAACTAATCCTTTAGTTATACTATAAGCAAAACCATAATTCCATATTTCATCATAATTTAACTCTTGTATAATCAAATTCCAAAACATAAATAATATAAATAAAATTGTATATTTAAGTATTTTCCTTTTATTCATATAATTTCCCACCTACTAAAATTATAATCAAAAAAAAGTATTTTAAAATACCTTTCTTTAGTTTTGATTAAGTCTATTTATTTGTTTAATAAAATCTTTACTCTTAATATAAATACCAGTATATCTATCATAGTATTCATCTATAAATGTATTAATATCATTAATAATATTCTTATCAATATCTAATTTATTAATACTACCAATGTCTACTAAATCAAATAGTCTAATCATTTTAATTGTATCGAGATTAGTAATCCTTTGATTGGTATAACAATTTCCACATACAAAGCCATGATCTACTCCTGATAAACTAACTATATTTTTAGTACTTCCACATAAACTACAAGATTCCAAATTAGGCTTTACTCCTAAAAATTCTAGTAATTTTAGTTCTATTATATTAGTTAGAACATAAGGATCTAATCCTTCTTCAATTTTAATTAGAGTATCTTTTAATAATTCAAAAATTTTTAAGTCATTGTTTTCTCTTAAAACTTGTAATACTAAATCAAGTATAAATGAAGAATAACTTATTCTTTCTAAATCTTTCATAGTATTATTAAATGAATTTATAACATCAATACTAATAAGAGTAGATATTCCATTTTCTTTATAATAAATATTGAAAGTACCATATATAAGTTTTCTACTTACTCCACGGAGTTTACTTTTAACATTGCGACATCCTTTGGACATAATTCCAATTAATCCAAAATCTTTTGTTAAAACATTTAAGATTTTACTTGACTCACTATAATTAACTTCACTTAAGGCAATACCTTCAATACTTACTATTTTCATTAATTACCACTCTACTTCTTTTTTAATTCTTGTAAAAGATTATAATATTTAATATCTCCAGTTTTTTTAAATAAATCCCATAATAATTTTTCTTGTTTATTCATAAAAATCACCTCTACCTATATAGTGGTGATTTATATTTTTTTTATTCAAAAAAATTATTATTCATCTTCTTTTAATCCAAACTCATTAAAATATTTCTCTTGATTTCTCCAATCTTTAACCGTTTTTACGAATGTTTCTAAATAAACTTTTTTACCTAAGAATTTTTCCATATCTTGACGAGCTCTAGTTCCTATTTCTTTTAACATCAATCCATTCTTACCAATTATTATTTTTTTAATTCCGTCACGTTCAACTATTATTAAAACTTGAATATGAACAGATTTAGAATTTTCAGAATAATTTTCTACATAACATGTAACAGTATGAGGAATTTCATCACGAGTAAGTTCAAGTATTTTTTCTCTAACAAATTCTGCCATAATAAATCTTGTTGAAACATTAGTTAACTCATCTTCTGAATATATTCTATCTGAATCATTCAAATATTTTTTTAATGTATTTATTAACATATGAATATCATCAGTATTTTTAGCACTAATTGGTATAATTTCACTAAAATTATATAAATCTTTAATTTTATTAATTTTATCAAGCAATAAAGCTTTATCTTTTATTTTATCTACTTTATTTAGTATTAGAAAAATAGGTATATCTAAATCCTTTAACTTATTTAATATAAATTGGTCTCCAGAACCAAAAGTCTCTGTTGAATCAACTAAGAATAATATTACATCTACATCATTTACATTATTATAGGTCTTATTATTCATTAAATTACCAAGTTTATTTATTGGTTTATGAATTCCCGGTGTATCTACAAATATTATTTGTGAATCTTTATCATTGTATATACCTTGTATAACATTTCTTGTAGTTCCAGAAACGTTTGAAGTAATAGCTAGTTTTATTCCAAGTAAACTATTTAATAAAGTAGACTTTCCAACATTAGGACGACCTACTAAACTAACAAAGCCACATTTCATATTAAATCCTCATTTCCAAAAGGATAAGGACATAAATCTTCAACAGTATATTTTATATAGTCTCCATTAGTAGAATAACAATATACAGAAGCATCTTTAGCAAATAATTCTGATATTACTTGTCTGCATTGAAAACAAGGTGTACCTACTTTACCAGAAGATACCATCACATGAAGTTCTTTAAAGTCACCTTTATCGTATCCATTAGCAATAGCGGCAAAAATTGCATTTCTTTCTGCACAAACAGTAGCTCCATATGAAGCATTTTCAACATTTACTCCTCTAAATTTTGCTCCATCATTCATAACTACTATTGCTGAAACTTTATAATTAGAATATGGACTATAACTATTTTCTAATAATTCTTTTAAATCGTCTATCATAAACCCTCCTATAATAAAAACATAATCTTTGGTAGAAAAATTAGTATTCCGCCAATTAAAGCAGCCACACATAAAATCAATGTAGCAGCACTAGCTGTATCTTTAGCAATCTTAGCCAGAGGATGAATATCTGTTGTTACTAAATCAACTGCTGCTTCAATTGATGAATTAATCATTTCACAACCAGCAATAGATGCACAAATAAAGATAATAAAAAGCCACTCATTAGTATCAATTTGAAAGTATAATCCACAAGCTACTACTAATATTGTTGCACTAAGAATTATTATCATATTATGTTCATACTTTAAACAATAAATAAAGCCATCTATAGCATGTAAAAAACTTTTACCATATCTTTCTAAAGCATTTCCAGTATCTTTATTTCTTTTTGGAGACTTTTTAAATATCTTATCTAGTAATCCCATAAGCACTTAATACCTCCTCTTGCTTTGAAAACATTACTTTTTCATCTTCTGGATTCATATGATCATATCCTAATAAATGATAAAAACCATGTACTGCTAAAAAACATATTTCTCTTAAAAAAGAATGACCATATTCTTCAGCTTGCAATCTTGCTTTATCAATTGATATATAAATATCTCCTAATACTCTTACATTATCTGGTAAAACTAAAGTATCATCATCTTCTAAAGCAAAAGTAATAACATCTGTTTCCCTATCAATATTTCTATATGTCTTATTCAATCGATGAATATATTCATTATCAACAATTATTAAATTAAAATTTACTCCTTCTAATTTTTCTTTTTTCATAGCACTTAAAAGGACTTTCTTTACAATTTCTAATTCTTCTATTTCTTCTCCAACTTGATTAAATATTTCAACTCTATTACTACTCATAAATACTCCTATATCAAAGTTAATATTATTACTAAAACAATTATAGATAAAGCATTAAGAACCCAATCACTTTTTAAAATATTAGGTAACTTATCCCATATCCTTTTTAAATAAAAATATATTAAAAATCCAAAATAACCACCTAATAAATTAAGTATAATATCATCAATATCAAATACTCTTCCAATAATCAATTGAACTATTTCTATTGAAAATGATGTTATTAAAGTAAGTAATAATACTAATTTAGATTTATCATTCTTTAGATAAAAACTAACAAAAAAACCATATGGTAAAAATAAGACCATATTACCAATTACATTTCTAAAGAACAATCGACTGCTCATATTATATCTTAAAATCTCTCTAAATGGAACAAAATTATTTGTACTCCATCTAACATCATCTTGAAAAGTAACTATTTGGAACAAACATAAAGTATAAATAATAAAAGAAAACATTAATAATTCTTTATATAAAACAACTTTTTCTTTATTCTTAATTAAATAAGTCAATCTAAAAGATATTAAAACAACACTAGAAATTACTAACATTGGCCAAGTAAGATTGATTACGTCTTGTATAGTTCTATTTACAGCATCTAACATAAATCACTCTCCATCTGTTTCTAAATGATATTTTTCTATATCTGTATCTTTAATTTCTTCAACCTTTGTGATATCTTCATATACTTTAAAAAATACACCTACTATTATTCTACTATCTTTCTTTTCTTTTTTCAAAATTTTTTTAGAAAGAATCTTATCATCCTTTCCTAATTTATTACTCAACTTATTTGTTGCTTTTTCAATTGCAAAATCATCTACATTATTTATAGTAAAATTCTTATCAATTACTTTTGTTTCCATATACTCTGTATAAAATAATCTAATTGGTAATAATTTATTATTTATAATATTAAAATCTTTATTCTTATAAGTCTTATAACTACTTTTACTAGAATAATTAAAAAATTCTATTCCAATTTTTCTTTCAACTTCTCCTGTTACATTCTCTTCATGATAGTGAATAGGTAGATCAACATAAACTTGATACCATACTTCTCCAAAAACTCTTCCTTTACTACATTTAGTATTTACTATTTCCTCTTTATTATAAATATTACCACTAATTAAAATATCTCCCTTTTTAACACCTCTATTTATTGCCGTCATAACTTCTCCTGTTTCAACATTTTCATTACTTATAACGGAAGAAAGACCATTTTCATTTAAGTCAAAATGTAAAGCATCAATAGCTACACAAGCCCCACAGCCAATACAAACATCATCTTTAACAACTAACTTTTTCATAAGTATCCTCCTTGTCTAATTATAGACAAAATTCTTTTAAAAAGCAATAATTATTCTTTTAACAATTCATTATTTATGTTATATTTAATAAAGAGGTGTAACACAATGGATTCAAGAACTGATAAGTATTA
>CANQCQ010000077.1 GCA_947589725.1 uncultured Bacilli bacterium
TAGCCACTATAATGATTAGCTAGCATACCTATAAAAGCAACTATAGTTTTACCACTACCAACATCTCCTTGTAATAATCTATTCATTCTGTAAGGAGAAGATAAATCTTTAATTAAATCATTAACAGCCTTGGTTTGATCACCAGTTAAATTAAAGGGAATAGTTTCTATAAATTTATCAATTTTTTCTCTATCAATATTTCTTGATAAACCAGTACGTTGCTTTTTATTTTGATATTTCAAATAATTAATCTTAAACATAAAACTAAAAAATTCTTCATATTTCAGTCTTATCTTTACCTCTTTTAATTTTTCAATAGTACTAGGATTATGAATAATATTTAGAGAAGTTTTTTTATTTAAAAAATGATATTTATCAATATAATATTCAGGAATATAATCATTTACATCTTTACCAAACATAAGCAAAGCCATATTTATATAAGTTGACATATTTTTATTTGTAAGTCCTGTAGTACAGTGATATACTGGTTCAATTTTAACTGTATTAGATAATGTCCCTATTTTTATATCACTTGCGGTAATTACATTTTTACTTTTATCTAACTTTCCTATAACAGTAACACCAGTACCAACTGTTAACTGACTTTTAAGAAATGCTCTATTAAAGATAGATACACCAACTACACCAGATAGTGTTACAAGTCTAAAATTCATTTTATTAAGTCCCGCTTTAAATCTCATAAGCATAGGAACACTTTCTATTTTTCCATCTATAACGATTTTTCCACCATCTTCTACTTCACTTAATGTATCTCTTTTTAAAATATCATAGCGAAATGGATAATGAGTGACTAAATCTTCTATAGTATTTATATTAATTTTATTTAATAAAGAAAGGGATTTAGGTCCAATACCTTTTACATCTTTTAATTCTGTCAAGTATATCACTTCCTTCCTTGCATATTATACCATATTTTTTTAAACTAACCAAAAATTTTTAGAAAAAAATTATTGAACATATTCCTTAGATAAATAAAAATTAAAAAAATCAAAAATTTTATTGACAAAAAAACCTTTTTCAATTAGTATAAGAACTACCAATTCGGTATTAGGCGAATTGGTCGCTAGTATCACACTAGCCAACCCCTTTTTATTCTTTTTGGAAGCCGTCTCTCAGGGGGTACGGCTTCTTAGATTAAAAACTAAAAGAGATAGGAATGCCGCCTATCTCTTTTTGTATTGTAAATTAAAATCTAATATTATTCATAAAATAAACTAGTCTTTTTTATTAGCTAAAGATTCATAATATTTATACCTTTCTTCAGCATTCTTTTGATTAATTTCTAATAAATCTTTTGCATTTTTATTCAATTTAGATAAAGATTTATATCTATCTTCTCCCAAAATAAATTCTTTATACTTACTAAAATCTGCATCACTATCCATTTTAAATTCCTTAGTAATAGGATTATAATGAAATATTGGAAAATATCCAGACATTGTTGCATTTTTTTCTTCATTAAGACTATTTTTCATTCCTTTAATTATTCCTTGAGCAATACATGGAGAGTAAGCAATTATTATAGATGGTCCATCATAAGATTCAGCTTCTTTTAATACTTTAACGGCTTGCAGTGGATTTGCTCCAAGTGATATTGCTGCAACATAAACATGAGGATACATTAAAGCAATTTTTGCTAAATCTTTTTTAGCTGTCTTCTTACCTGCACTTGCGAATTTTGCAACTGCACCTAATCTTGTAGATTTAGATGATTGACCACCAGTATTAGAATAAACTTCAGTATCAAGCACTAAAATATTTACATTTTCGTGATTTGCTAAAACATGGTCTATTCCATTATAACCAATATCATATGCCCAACCATCACCACCAATTATCCAAAATGACCTAGGCATAATAAAATCTTTTAGTTTTAAAAGTCCATCTATTCTAGTTTCATCAATTACAGTTAATAATTCTTTTGCAGTATCATAATTAACTTCTTGAGCATAAGCCTTATAAATTGGTTGTTCAGATTTTTTAACAACTTTTATATTATTATTAATCATATTAACAATTCTATTTTTCATTGCCAAATCTGCAATTTTCATTCCATAACCAAATTCTGCATTATCTTCAAATAAAGAGTTTGCCCATGGTACAGACCAAACAGTTGAAGGCATACTAGCACTATAAATTGAAGAACATCCAGTTGCATTGGCAACTACCATCCTATCTCCAAATAATTGACTAACAAGTTTTAAATAAGCCGTTTCTCCACAACCAGCACAAGCTCCTGGAAATTCAAACTTAGGAGTTTTAAATTGACTTCCCTTAACTGTATTCGTTGGCATTACATCATCCTTATGTGAAACTTCTTCATACAAATATTTATAATCTTGCTCTTGGCCAGTTTCAGTAATGAAAGCTTTCATTTTCATCACAAGAGCTTTTGCACCTTTTTTACCAGGACAAACTTCTGCACATAAGCCACATCCTGTACAGTCAGAAGTACTAACACCAATAGAGAATTTCCAATCCTTATCCTTTATATTTGCATCTAATAAATTTTTATTTAATGATTCAGGAGCATCTATAACTTCCTTTTCATTTAATAAGAAAGGTCTAATTACTGAATGAGG
The DNA here is from genome assembly GCA_947589725.1 of uncultured Bacilli bacterium. Next base: position 2,607 of record CANQCQ010000077.1, read on the forward strand.
ACAAACTAAACTACATAAATTACAAGATATACAATTTTGTCCTATATAACATGGAATAACTTCACTAAAATCTCTTTTATCAAATTTACTAGTTCCAGCTTCAATTCCACCATCAGGCATCTTAATAAAATTACTTACACTCAAGCAATCTCCTTCCATACCATTTATAACTTGGTACATAGTTTTCTTATTATTATAATATTCCTCATCAAAATCAACATATGGTAATTTTACAGGAGTTAATTTTTCAATACATGCATCAATAGCTTGAATATTTTTATTTATTATGTCTCCACCTTTATTAGCAAATTTAATTGATAAGTTTTCTTTAATCTTATTTATTGCAAACTCAAAATCAATGATTTTTCCCATCTTAAAAATTAAAGTTTCCATAATAGTACTAATTTTTCCATTTAACCCTACATCATTTGCAATTTTACTTGCATCAACAATAAACATTTTTATATTTCTAGTCTGCAATATTTTCTTATCATGAGATGTCATTATACTTAATACTTCATCCTTATTTTTACTAGTATTAAGAATAAATATACCCTTATCTTTAATTCTATCAAGTACTTTTAATTTTTTAAGATATGCATCTTTCGTACATACAATTAAACTAGCCTTTTCAACATAATAAGTACTTCTAATAGTTTTTTTACTAAATCTTAAATGTGATATAGTAACTCCACCACTCTTTTTAGAATCATATTGATAATATCCTTGTACAAATGCATTGGTATAAGTTCCTGTTATTTTCATTAAATCTTTTGAGGCAGAAACCATACCATCACTTCCAAATCCATATACTAAAAATTCTATATTATCACTAGGTAAACAGAAATTTTCATCATATGGTATAGATAAATTTGTTATATCATCTTTAATTCCAAGAGTAAAATTACTATGCATATCTCTAGTATCTAAATAATCATATAAACCTTTTATCATAGCAGGAGTAGTATTTTTACTTGATAGTCCATATCTACCACCAAAAATAGTTACTTTTGCGTCAACTTCCTTAATAGTTTTTACAACATCTAAAAATAAAGGCTCACCATTAGAACCAGCTTCTTTAGTTCTATCTAATACAGCAATCTTCTTAACTGTTTTAGGTAAAGCTTTTAAAAAATATTTTGAACTAAAAGGTCTATATAAATGTACTTCAACTAAACCTATATTTTCTTTCTTCTTATCTACCAAATAATCGATAGTTTCTTTTATAGTCTCACATACAGACCCCATTGCAACAATTACTTTTGTAGCTGTTAGAGAACCATAATAATTAAAAGGCTTATAATTTTCTCCCGTTATTTTATTTATTTGTTCCATATAACTATTAACTATATCTGGAACTTTATCATAATATTCATTTCTAACTTCTGTTGCTTGAAAATATATATCTTCATTTTGAGCTGTTCCATGAATAATTGGCTTATTAGGATTTAAAGCTCTATTTCTAAATTGGTCTAATGCTTTTATATCTATTAATTTTTTTAATTTATCAGTATCTATTACTTCTACTTTTTGTAATTCATGACTTGTTCTAAATCCATCAAAGAAATTAATAAATGGAATACTTGATTTAATTGCTGCTAAATGAGCTACTCCAGTTAAATCCATTACTTGTTGAACTGAAGATGTTGCTAGCATAGCAAATCCCGTACTTCTTGTTGCATAAACATCTTGATGATCTCCAAAGATTGATAAAGCATGTGTCGCAATACTTCTTGCTGCTACATTAATAACACAAGGTAGCATTTCTCCAGCAATTTTGTACATATTTGGAATCATTAATAAAAGTCCTTGACTTGCTGTATAAGAAGTAGTTAAACAACCCGAAAGAAGAGAACCATGTATCATACCAGCAGCTCCAGCTTCACTTTCCATTTCTACTACTTTAACAGGAGTATCAAAATAATTTAATTTTCCTTCATTACTCCATTTATCTGTTAACTCTGCCATTGGAGATGCAGGTGTAATTGGATAAATTCCTGCTACTTCTGTAAAATTATATGAAACATATGCGGCTGCTTCATTACCATCCATTATCTTCTTCATATTTATTATTCCTTTCATATTATATATTATAACATAATTGAGCATGAAAAAAAGATAGAATAACTGTCTAATCTAGTCATCTATCTTCAAAACTATATTTAATGCTTCCAAATTGGAGGATTTATTTTATTTGCTACTCCCTTATTAAATTCAGTATAATTTGTCACATTATCTACATTCCATTTAGATAAATCTAAATAATAATTTTCAGCTTTAAAAACAGAATGATAAAACATGGAATGCATATCTATTACATTCTTTGTATCCCAAGAACTTATATTACCAATATTCCATTTTGTTGCATAGTCTCCACAATCATTAAACATATAATTCATATATTTTACATTGCTTGTTTTCCATTTGCCAATATTTC
>CANQCQ010000078.1 GCA_947589725.1 uncultured Bacilli bacterium
GGTCAAGAGCCAAATGTTTTTAACAAAATACGTGATTTTATAATTAATAATAAATATTATTTTATAGGAGGCGGTATTGCGTTAATAGTTGTTGCGGGGGTTGCAGTAGCTGTGATTGTTAAAAAACGAAGGAGCAGTGAATTATGAAAAAATTAAAAAAAATACTACAAATAATGATTTTTAGTTTATGTTTAGTATTTATTACTGACAATGCAAAAGCATTTGCAGTAGGCGAAGAATATACTATGTATCGACCAACATTTAATAGTGCTTGTTATCATGATAGTTTTGGTAAAAATGATACTTGTGGTGGACCACGTTATGTTGGATTAAAATATAGCCCAACAAGTGTTAATAAATGGGCATATACATCAACTTCTAGTTTTAAGTATATTTGCTTAAATGGTGGCGATAGCAATACTAACAATTGTAGCAATGATCAAAAAGTTCAAGTTTGGTGTAAAGATGCCACTGGAAATGAACCTGATAAAATTACTGTAAAAGAAGTAATTGATTTTAGCGATGATAATCCTAAAAATGCTTTATACTATGGTTTATATTATATGTTATCACAAGTTAATAATGATCCTACAAATAATAGTGCAGTTCTTGAATTGAAAACTGAATCAGGTAAAACAATAAAACTTGATAGATATGAACAAGTACTTTTGACCGAAATAGTAACTCGTGGTTATACTTATGTTTTATTAGATCAATCTCAAAATAATTGTCGTAATTATGGAGAAAATGATTATGTTGACCCAGGTGGCTGGAAAGCTTCAGCTTCAGCTAATATGATGATTAATATATTGGCTAAAAAGAATTTAAGTGACTATTTTTACAATAATAGTACAACACTTAAGAGTTTATCAAAATCAAAAAATGATAATTTTGAAGAAAATTTAAAAAATATAATGTCTAAGTTAATGGAATGTGGCGCAGGATATAATGGTGGACATTATTATTCTAATGCATCATATGAAACTTACTCATTTAATAATTATGAAGTTTCAGGTGGAACTTCTGCAGATGAAGGCCTTACAGGAACAATTACTTATGGTCAAGCAAAAGATTTAGTTAGTGCTGCCAAAAGATTATTATCTGATGCGATTGACAAAGTAGAAGATTATGTATCAGGTAAAATAGGCCAAAAGGCCAAAATAACCAGTAGTTATGCAAAAGAAAATGAAACCGTTGAAAATAATAGATTTACCCAAATATGGAAAGTTAGATTTGATTTAACTGAATTAATGGAAAAAGCTGATAGAGGAGCTGAATTTAAAATTAATTCAAATGATATTACTTGTGAAGGATGCAGTAGTGCTGGCGTAACTAATGCTAAAAAAGAATATTTTGATGTAAATAGTAATTCTTGGAAAAATTTCCAAGGAGAAGTTGATTTTGTTAAAATCTTATCTAAAAATAATGCTAATCTTCAATTAAGATTAACATATACGGGAATTGAAAATGATGGCGATAATTGTGATAATGTAACTGTAAAAGTTAAATATAAAGTTGTAGATCCTGATTTCAAGTATCAAATGGCTTGGGGTAAAGGACATTCTACTCAATATGGTGGAACAACAGAAAGAACCTCACAACAATATTGGTTTTTAAGTCCTGAGGAAGATAGTATACTTTCATTTAATATTAGTACTTGTAAACCTTGTGAAACAAATTTAACAACACCTATATGTTCTGAAGAAACAGAAGGTATTGCTAAAGTAGAAGCTCCAGAAGATATTAAAAAATGTGTTATTAATAAAAATGATGATGCTTATAATACATATCGTTTATCTGATAATAATGGTGGAGTAAATAATGATTATTGTGGTACATTCTGTAAAGAAGATTATCGTGAAATATCATTAAATAGAGCTTTAAGCAATGTTAACTGCGGTGGATACTTTAAACTTAAAGCTAGAATTGAAGGAAGTAAAGATTGTTACCGTGGTAGTGAAAATACAAAAGATAAATCAATAGATATTGATAAATATATAGAAGATATTATTGATGTTCAAGAATCTTTAATTAAAGCTAATGATTTATATAATAAAGCTAAAACTGCTGGTGGAATGTCAATTAAATCAAGAAAAAGTTCTGAATGTGCAAAACCAACAACATATACAGATGAAAAAGGCGTTGTTCATGATGGTTGTGCAGAATATAAAACTGAATATTATGTAACAGGTTCATATGCTGGAAAAGAAGCTTCTACTAATGCTAAAACTGGTGAAGTAACAGCTAGAAGTGTAACTCATAATTTTAGTTATTCATCAACAGAAAGTTCTAGTGCGGTATCTAGTGCTATTAGTGCTGATTTATCAACTGCTCAAAGTAATTTAACATCAGGAAATACTAGATACGAAAATATTATTAAACAATTTAATTCTTGTACAAAGGATTGGGAATCTAAATATAATTTTGATCCAAAAGTATATTGGGAATATTCTCAAAATATTGATGAGGTAATGGATACATCATATAATGATTTATTATCTAAAGAAGATAGAACATTAGAACCGATTGAAAGTACAAGAAAAGATAGTGACTCTTTACAAGCTTGTATTGGTACAACTGATGAAAAAATAGAAAATTGTAGTACAGGATGGACGAGTACAAGTAGTGTATTTGTAGATCGTACTTATACAAAATGTAACGAAAGTGGATGTTCAACTGATGCTCAAAAAGTATCTCAAGCTAAATTCATTAAACAACACTTTGAAGTAGAACAAGATTATGATACACCTACTGTATATTATCAAGTTACAACAAGTGGTCCATTAAGTGGTTCAATTACAACTGATAAAAACTTTAATATTCCTAATATTCCATTAACCCCTGTAAATGGTTTACCATTATCAGGAGATACAACTGGTGGCGGAATATTTAAATTAAAAATAGAAGATCTTGGTGAATTTTACGAAACTGGAGAACAAGGAAGATTAATTGATTTTGAAGGAGATCATGAATCTAGTAGTGTAGCCTATGCTAAAGGTTATAGTACAGGTGATAATTGGTCTGGAGAATATGTATGTCATTACTATACAAATTGTCGCCCTAAAGAATGTCCAAATTGTACCTATACTTGCGAAGGTGAATATTGTTCTTGGCAAGAATGTCCAGATTGTACATTTGAATGTATAAATTGTATTTATAATCTTGGAGATTTACAATTAAATATGAAACCTGTATCAACAACTAATTTTACAACATCTGCTGGTAGGGAATATGGTTATAACTGGAATATTAGCGAACATTTATCAATATTACATCCCGAATTAGGAATGATTCAAGATAAAGCAGATGAAACAATTAAAGAAATAGAAGAAAACAATACGACAATTTATGATGATACCAACACTGAATCAGCTGATTCTAAATTAGAATTTAGAATTGAAATGACACCTGATATTACGGGAAAGATAAGAGAATACAATAGTAAGAAAGCTGATGAAATTGATGGTGAAGGTGGATATAATGATGCTTCATTAGTATGTTATGACTATGAAGATCAAAACGGAAATGTTCAAAAAAATGTATTCTGTTATAGTACATTTATTGATATGGTAATAGAAAAATGGGGTTCTAATGTTTATTATAAACCAAGCAGAGGAACCGCAGCTGATAGAACTAATGAATCAGTAGTTAATAGTGGTTATTGGACTCCATGGTCTGAATACGGAAAATATGGTGAATCAGTTATTGGTGGTCCATCTTGGAAATAGAAAGGGAGTGACACTTAGGTGAAAAATGCTTTTTGGGCTTATTGGTTAATTTTATTAGGAATTTTAATCGTAGTTATAATGTTATTAGTACAAAGTGTTACTTCTAACAATACTGAAGACTATTATTTAATAAAAGAACTTACCGAAGCAGCAATGGTAGATGCAGTTGATTATTCATATTATCGCCAATATGGTGAAATAAAAATGAATAAAGAACAATTCTACGAAAGTTTTATTAGACGTTTTGCCGAAAATGCATCTTTAGCATCAACTTATACTATAAGTTTCTATGATGTTTATGAAACACCACCAAAGGCTAGTGTGGAAGTTAAAAGTAAATCTGGATCATTTACGGTAGCAGGCGATTCTACTCAATTTGATATTGTAAATAGAATAGATGCTATTATTGAAGGTAATACCATTAGTGAAAATGGTACAGTAGCAGTACCTAATACAAATTCAAATAATGAAATAGGAGATACAGAGTCATGAAATATTGACTCTTCTTCCATATAATTTAACAATTATATGGAAAATGTGTTAAAATATATAAGTAAGTAATATATAGGAGGAATAAAAAATGGGAAATTTAATTAATGGAATTAAAAAATTTATATCAAATAAAAATACAGTTACAATTTTAGGTATTCTTGCAGGTGTAGTTGTTTTATGGGTATTTTATAATTATCGAGTTAATAAAGCTATTGACCCGGTTAGAGTACCATATGCTAAAAATGCGATAACTGCAACAACTCAAATTACCCAAGAAGATATAGATTATATTGAAATAAGTAGGGAGTTTTTAAAAAATGTTAATATTATAACTGATGTTAATCAAATTGTTGGTTATAACGTTAATGTTGGTACTTCAATACCTGAAGGTGGTTTATTTTATCGTAATCAAGTAGTTTCTGCTGATGAACTACCAAATGCTCCTTATAGTAATTTACCTGAAGGTTATGGTGTATTTCAATTATCGGTAAATAATACTTCAACTTTTGGTAATTCAATTTATATTGGGGATTATGTTGATATTTGGATGAAGGCTAATGATAATGGGACAATTTTGACTGGACCATTAATTACAAGTATAAAAGTTTTAGCGGTTTTAGACTCTCAAGGTCGGAGTGTTTTTGATAGTACAACGACTAGACAACCAGCATATTTGTTATTTGGTGTTACTGATGAACAAAATAATTTATTAGTAAATGCTAAATATATCTCCGGAGTAGACTTATTCCCTGAACCAAGAGGTAAATATTATACTGAAAATGAAGGAGAAACTACATTTGGTAGTCAAAG
>CANQCQ010000079.1 GCA_947589725.1 uncultured Bacilli bacterium
AATCACAATTGTAGATTTTTATCTTAAAAGTGGACGTAACTTAAGCAAAGTGGACATTCACTTTTCAATTAAGCTCTTTTGGTTTAATTACAACACAACGATTTGGTTCTATTCCTTCACTCTCAGTATATACTTTTTTATTTGTAGTTAAAACATTATGTATTATTCTTCTTTCGTATGAATTCATTGGATCAAGTTTAGCTTCTATTTTTGTTGTTGCAACTTCTCTTGCTACTTTTTTAGCCAAACTTTCTAATCTTTTTTCACGTTTCTTATTATAATCATTTACATCGATAATAAATTTAAAATTTTTACCAATCATTTTATTTATATGTAATCCAATATAGTAAGATAATGCTTTTAAATTTTTACCATTTTTTCCAATTAACAATGCATCATTATCAGAGTAAATTATGTAATTTGGAACTGTTTCTTTATTTTTTAATTCCACTTGAGCATTTACTCCTAAATCTTTTAGTAATGAAATCAAGTATTCTTTGATATATTTTATTACTTCTCTTGTTTCAATTACTTCAATTTCTACTTTTGAAGATTTAAATAAACCACCTTTTTGAGTTCCTATTTCTCTAATAATTAAATTACTTTCAACTTCTTGTAAATCTTCTTTTGCATTTATAATTGCTTCTTCTTTTGTTTTTCCAGTGTAATTATGCTTTTCCATTAGCTTCTCTACTCCTTTTTACTAATATATTTTGAATTATTGTAAAGGCATTAGATGTTATCCAATATATACCAAGTGCTGATGGCATAAATAATGACATTATAATTATTGTTACAGTCATATATGTTGGCATCATCTTCATAGCTGGATCTTGCATGTTTCCAGTTGAATTCATTTTAAATGAATATAATGTTGTTAATCCAACTAAAATAACAATGATAATGTATGCATAAAATGTACTGGTTCCAATACCTACACTTGGAGTAGTTCCTAATTGTAATCCTAAGAACTTATCTTCAAATATTGCAGGTGTTCTTTGTACTGCTTCAAAAAATGCTATAAATAATGGTAGTTGAAGCATTGAAAATAAACAACCTGATAAAGGATTAATTTTATATTTTTGATATATTTTAAGCATTTCTTGATTCTGTTTCATTAGTGATTCTTGATCTTGCTTACCTTCATATTTTTTTTGAATTCTATTTAATTCAGGCTGTGCTTTTTTTATTAATTCTGATTGTAAAGCTGTCTTCTTTGTTACTGGAAATGCTATTAATCTAATTGCTAAACTAATTATTATTAGTGATAATGCATAATTTCCTATATTCTTACCTAAAAGAATTAAAAGAAATGCTAATGGTTTAACAAATATGCTTGTCCATAATCCTTCATATTTTCCAGAAGTTATTTTAAAATTCTCACACTTAGGTAATTTATCTAAATCTACTTTATTCTTTTCATAAGCTTTTATTGTTATTTTATTTGTCGGCTGACAAAGTATATTAGCTGTTAAATTTTGTCCTGTTACTTCATTTTTTACTGGTTTATTTTTTGAATCTGTTAATGTTTTAGTACAACCTGTAGTTAATAACAGAAGCAATAATACAATAATTATTTTTTTTGATATGTTCTTCTTATTCATTTGTAAAATCCTTTCTAATTTTGTGCATTAAATTATTAAAATCTTCTTGTAATTCTTGAAATGATTTACCTACTGCACCTCTTCTTAATATTATAATATAATCTTTGTAATTAACATAGCTTTTTTTATAATTATCAATAATTGCTCTAATTTTTCTTTTATATAAATTTCTTTCAACAGCATTTCCTATTTTTTTACCAACTGAAATTCCAAATCTATCAAATTTTAATTTATTATCCTTATAATATATAACAAAATAAGTGCTTTTTCTGTAAGAACATGACTTAATAATATTGTCAAAATCTTCTTTTCTTTTAACAATATATAATTTTCTCATAACATCACCCTATTTTATATATTTATCTTTTAAGAGTAAAAAACCACTGTTTTAGGCAGCGGCATACTATTTAGATAAACTTTTACGTCCCTTACGACGACGACGGTTTAAAATATTTGTTTTTTTGCGTGCAAAAAAGCCTAATTTCTTTACTTTTTTGTGATTGTTTGGTTGATATGTTCTTTTCATCTATTCCACCTCCAGACATAAATCTTCCTTATTATAATATTTATTTGATATTCTTGTCAATTGATTTTTAATTTTTTAATTTTCGACAATTTCCACAAGCTTGTGCATTATTTTTTTAACATATGTTTATAAAAATTTGTGGAAAATGTGGAAAAGTCAATTATATCTATATATATCAATAGTTTTAGTTGTGGAATATTCTGTGGAAAAACTGTTGAAAATTTTTTATTACAAATTTCGACTTTTTTTTCCACAGAGTTATGCACAAATTTCTTTTTTTTTAATAAAAGTATTCCTTTTTTTTTTCATTTAGTTTAAACTAATAATCGTAATTTCTAAGTCAGGGGAGATGGTGAAATGAACTATGATTCTATTTGGTCAACTTTTTTGTCAGATATTAAAGATGAATTATCTTCCCTTGCTTTTAAAACTTGGTTTGAAGAAACTAAATTATTAAAAATTGATAATTCTAAAGCATATATAATTGTTCCAATGCCTATTCATAAAAAACACCTTATGGATAATTATGGTAGTTTAATTACAGAGAAATTAAATGTTATTACTAATTCAAATTGTGAACTAATCTTTTTATTGAACGAGGAAATAGAGGAAGTTTTACCAGTAAAAAGTGAAACTATTCCACAACAAACAGAAGAATATGAAGAAAAAATTCAATCTAATTTAAAAAGTAAATATACTTTTGATAATTTTGTAGTAGGTAATAGTAATAAATTTGCTCATGCAGCTGCTTTATCAGTAGCAGAAAATCCTGGTAAAATGTATAATCCTTTATTTATATATGGAGAGAGTGGTTTAGGAAAAACTCATTTGATGCATGCAATAGGTAACTATATTACTAATAATAGTGATAAAAAAGTATTATATGTTACAAGTGAACAATTTATACAAGATTTTATAAAAACAAATAGAAAAGATGATATAGAAACTAATTTTAATTACGTTGAATTTTTTAAGAATAAATACAGAAATATAGATGTCCTCATTATAGATGACATACAATTTTTAGCAGGTGCAACAAAAACACAGCAGGAATTTTTTCATACTTTTAATAACTTATATAATGATAGTAAACAAATTATTATTTCATCTGATAGATCACCAAATGATTTAAAAATATTGGAAGATCGATTAAGAACTAGATTTACATGGGGATTACCAGTAAATATTTTCCCACCAGATTTTGATTTGAGATACCAAATTGTAAAAAAGAAGATTATTGCTGAAAAATTAGAAAATGAAATTCCTGATGATGTAATGGAATATATAGCTTCTAATACAGGTACAAATGTTAGACAATTAGAAGGCTCAATAACAAGATTGGTAGCTTATTCTTCAATGATGGGAAGTGCAAAAATTACATTAAATCTTGCAGTAGAAGCTTTAAAAGATACAATTACAAAAGGAATAGGGGAAAAAGATGATGTTCATAGAATACAAAAAATTGTATCTGAATATTTTCAAATATCAGTGGAAGATATAAGAAGCAAAAAACGTAGTTCTAATATATCTTTTCCAAGACAAATTGCAATGTATCTATGTAGAACAATGACTAATAAATCATTTCCTAGAATAGGAATTGAATTTGGTGGTAAAGATCATTCAACAGTAATGCATTCTGTAGAAAAAATTGAAAATGAAATAAAAGTTAATAAAGATCTAGCAAATATCATTGAAAAATTAAAAAAGGATATAGGCCTTGTGTAAAAGTTTTAGTTATCCACAAGTTATCCACAATGATTGTTTAAATTTTTTTGATGATATATAATGAAATTAGATAGTTTTCAACATTTTCCACAGTAAAAATAAAAATAATAAAAAAAGAAAGAAGGAATATAATATGAAATTAACTATAAAAAAAGAACTTTTACTTGATGCTTTAAATAAAGTATCTAAAGCAATTTCTACAAAAAATTTAATACCCGTTTTAGCTGGAATAAAATTTGATTTAAAAAAGAAGAAATTAACTTTAACAGCAAGTGATAATGATATAACAATTCAAGCTATAATAGAATCTAATAATGATGAAGACTTTAAAGTTGAAAGTGAAGGGAGTATTATAATTCAAGGTAAATATATATTAGATATAGTAAGAAAATTACCTGATAATTATATTAATATTGAGGTGATAGATGAATTAAAAATATTAATATTCACAGAAAATAGTCAATTTAATTTAAATGGTATTAGTGAAAGTGAATATCCGAATATTGGATTAGAAGAAAGTAAGAAAAAAATAATTTTGAACGCTGGTTTATTTAAAGATATAGTTAATCAAACAGCTTTTGCAACATCAAATGAAGAAAGTAAACCAGTTTTAACGGGAATTAATTTCAATATTGTTGGAGATGTACTAGAATGTAATGCTACTGATTCTTATAGATTGGCAAGAAAAGTTGTAAAATTAGATAAGCCAAGTGAAGAAAATTATAATATAGTTATACCAAGTCACAATGTAATTGAATATTCAAAGATTTTATCTGATGATAATGAGCAAATTGAATTACATATATTTAATAATAAAATATTATTTAAAACTACTAATTTAAAATTTGAATCAAGATTAATTAATGGGACTTATCCAAATACATCTAATTTGTTACCTGAAGATTCATATCTAGTAATAACTACTTCTTTAAATGCTTTTTATGATGTAATTGATCGTGTTAGTATTTTAACAAGTGATAAAGAAAAAAATATTGTTACTTTAGAAACTTCAGGAAATACCTTAAT
>CANQCQ010000080.1 GCA_947589725.1 uncultured Bacilli bacterium
CTCTCTTGAGCCCAACGACCATTTCCATCCATTATTATACCTATATGATTAGGTATTACTAAATTTTTTTCCATATCATTACCTCAATTTTTATTATAATATAAGACAAGAAAAAAAGAAAGCTTAATAGCTTCCCCTTAAAATTTATCTATATCAATTTTTACGAATTTATTTCCTTCAAGTGATGCTGCTGTTTGAACTAAAGTTCTTAAAGCTCTTGCTGCATTACCATCTTTACCAACAACTCTACCCATATCTTCATCAGCTACCATAACTTGAATTAGAATAACATTTTCTTCATCTGTTGGAAATTCTTTGACACTGACACTATCTTCATTAATTACTATAGATTTTACTAATTTTTCTGTCAACTCAACTAAATTCATAAATTACTATTCCTTCTTTGATTTAGAATCAGCATATTTTTTCATGATTCCTGCTTTACTAAATAAATTTTTAACAGTATCAGTTGGAACTGCACCATTATTTAACCATTTTAAAGCAACTTCTTCATTTATTTTTACACTACCTTCTCCAACTGGAGCATATGTACCAATAAGTTCAAGATATTGACCATCTCTTGGACGACGAGAATCAGTAGCAACTATTCTATAAGTAGGTCTTTTCTTAGCACCCATTCTAGTTAATCTTAATTTAACTGCCATTAAATAATCCCTCCATTTCTAAAAACTAAATATATTATAAATGTTATAAATATAAATGTCAACCTTTTTTTGATAACACTTAATTATATGAAAAATCATAAAAAAATAACCTATAAAGGTTATTTAATTTCTTCTATATAATCTTCTTTTACCTCATTATCAATTGCATCATCAACAGAAGTCTCTTCTAGTATTTCTTCCCATGGATCCTCTTCCATAGCTGCTTCTATTTTAACTTTAACATCTCCTACTAATTCAATACCTAATTCTTTTTCTACTTTATAAACTATTTTATTTCCATCTGCTTCTGCTTTAATACAATTAGGTTGTTTCAAACTTCTAACAATTATTTCTTCACTATATACTTCATTATCTACAGGTCTCATATGAACAGTTTCATTATAATTATTAGTTTGTCTTACTACATCAGTTTTTGTATCATTATCATAAGAATACCAAATATTAATATCATAACTACCAGTAATATTAATAGTATCTCCATTTTTAGTACCATTAAAATTATGATTTATAACCCAACAGCCTAACACAGTAGAAGGTTTATTTTCTACTTCAATAGAATGTTCAGAAGTAAAAGATTTTTTACCTTTAGCAATAACTGCTTTAGTAACAATTTCTTTATAATTAGCCATAAGTACTCCTCCCTATCATAATGTATGCAAAAAGAAAAAATTATTGAATAAAAAAAAACACCATATAGTGAACTTGTCAATAAAAAGTAGACACTAAAAAAGTATTTATTTAAAACCTAGTTGAGTTCGATATCCAACTAGGTTTTTATATTGAAGAGCATATGATGGTCTAAAATTATTATCCCAAACAATATCATCAATAAATTCTTAAACTGTGCTATAATTATTTATGTAAAATCAATATACATTTCTTTCTTAATCCAGCCATTTTTTTGATTCAATAACTAGATTACTGTTGGTGTTCCAAATCTAGACATTGATCTAGTATATATTGTTAAATGACACTGAGGAATATACTACTCCTTCATCTGTGTGGACGATTGTTTCAAGGTCTTTATATCCTCTTTTTATTTTATTATTTAACATATTATTTAATGCTTTTCTACAATTTACAACACCATTCCCATACATAGAATTTCTCACATCATATCCTACTATTTCATTGTTAAAAACATCTAAATAAAATGTCCAATCATATTTTTCCTTTTTAAAATAAAATGAAGTTGTATCTAAAACTATCTTTTCAAATGGTCTTGTAGTTTTCCAATTATTTCTGATTAAATTTTTGTATTTAACAGATTCTTCTCCAGACCTTTTATATTTATAATGTTTTGCTTTTGATTTGATTTTTAATATTTTACATACTTTATGGACTAAATTATCACTTACTAACGTTTCATCTAATATAATTTTTCTTATTCTGTGATAACCATAACTAGGTTTTCTTTTATGAATATATTTTATTAATTCTCCTAAATCTTTTCTATTTATTTCATATCTATTTAAGATATCTTTAGTTCTTAACCATTGCTTTTTAAATTTCATCATTTACAATACTATCACAAACAAAGTTCACCTTTGTTTGTTATCTATATTATAAATCGGTATCATTTTAACTAATGATCAGCAGAGAAAAAGAATCCTATAAATGAAACAAAGTAAAATTTTGTAATTATTTTAGATGACATTTAAAATTTAAGTAATTGGCTATCAAAAATTAAAAAACTAAAACTCCAAAGTTCCAAGCTAATAATTGTTGATAAATTTTATTATCAATATTTTAGCATTTTTTGGTTAAATATATTATTATTATTAAGAACAAGTAAAAAAATAGAGTCGCTGAGTTTAGTGCTATATTTACTAGTACCATTTATAAGTTTTACATTTTATCACCTATTCTAACACTTAATATTTGGAATTTCTATAAATTTCTTAATTTAGACTAAGTTACTAATAAAAATTCCCGTTTCTAACTAAGAAGTGGGAATTATCTTCAATTTATTTAATCTCTTTCTTGTCCAAATAGTCTTAATAAGTTTAGGAAAATATTAACAAAATCTAAGTATAATTCAAATGCTCCAAAGATTGCATATTTATCATCATTTAGACCATAAGATAAATTATTTTTGATCAATTGAACATCGTAAGATATATAACCTAAAAATATAATAACTGAGAATATACATAGTGTTATATCTAAGGAATTATTCATTAGGAATATGTTAACTATTTCTAGTAAAATAGTTGCAAATAAACCTATTATTAAAAATGTTCATATTTTTGTTAAATCAATTTTTGTAAAGTAGCCAATTACAGCAAACACTCCAAGTAATATGACTGTTGCTAGTAAGACAAATATAATTGATTCCAACTTGAATAACATAAATAGTGATGCAAAAGTTACACCGGTAAGGACTGAATATCCAATATAGCATATCTTAGCAGTACTTGTAGACATCTTATATAATCTAGCAGTCAAAAAAATACATAAAGCAATTTGAGCTACAAAAACTATAATATATCCTATTCCTTCAAATAAAAATCTAATAATTGCTTCACTTGTTAGGGCTACATATCCTGTTACAAATGTTATTAATAATCCAATAAATAACCACATAAATACTTTAGCAAAAAATATATTTTTCATAGACAATCTATCCTTTCGTCATATTATCTCATATTTTATTCTAAAGTTTCATTAGCAATTTCCTTTAAATAATAATCATTTTCAGATTTATAGTATGTATAAACTTTTCCTGTACCGTAATCTAGAGTATCATTAAGTGTTTTTTCATCATAATCACCTAATTCTTTATCTTCTAGATTATATATTTTTTTATCTTTTATATAAGAAATTTTCACATTTACTGTTAATTCTGTTTCATTATATGAATATCCATACAACTTAGAGATGTATTGTTTATCACTACAAACACCTTTAGTTCTTTTTATAGTATTATCTGATAAAGTGTAGATGTATCCATCAAAATCATAATTTGAAAAACTATCTGGAAGTGCTTCATCTTTTCCAAGAATAGTTTTTGCAGCATCTCTATAATCTTTTACAGATATATGATCTGCTAATTTATCATCTTTTTTTAATTTTGTAAAAACTAAATACAAAATTGTATCTTCACCCATATTATCTTCATTTACATAAGAACAACTTGTTGTTTCTATTTTTTCAAATAATTTATCAACAGTTTCATGTGGTACGATAAACTTTTCTTTAGATTTAAAAAACATATTGTATAGTAGTAATCCTAAACCTATTAATACTATTACTATAATAGCTATTATTAATACTAAATTTTTGTTATTATTTGTTTTATTTTTTGGCATATTGTTTTCTCCTTTTAATCAAATAAATCATATCTATATTTTCTTACCGCATATACAAATATATTACTACACAATACTAAGAAAATAATCAAAATCCCTACTTTAAGTTGCATATCTCCTGTTGCTATTATTTCTCCTAGTGATACATTTTTTACTTTAAGTAATGAAATATTAGTAGTCACTTTGTCGTTTCCTTCATTTGATATTTCACATTTTATGTATTTTCCATCCATATCCATCGTAGGTTTAAAGTTAAATGATAGTATTGCAGTAACACCTAGTTTTGTAAACTCACCTTCATTTGAATTACCTATATACCAAATATAAGTGTTATTTGTTCTACTAGCAATAATACTTATGGTACTTTCTTTGATAAGTTATATAAATCATCAAGCTGTTTAATAATAGAAGGGGCAACATTAAATGCTGTTAAGGTATAAAACCACTTATTATTAAATGAAGAAATAGTAATCGTACTTTCACCAGCATTGGTAGGCCTTATGTATATCTAATACTTCAATTTCACAAATATCTTTACTCATAGAAATATTGGGTATTCCTAAATTACTTTCATATATTGGAACTTGAATGTCTTCATCACCTATTGTTGCACGACCAATAGTTGAGGCAATTTCTAAATATGGGTTTTCTAATAAATAATTACTAAAAGCAGATGAGGCATCTTCATAATCAAATTCTTCTAATTTAGAAGCAAAATCTTTTATTAAAAAAAGTTTGAACGATACTGTCTTTTTCACGTTAATTTAGCTTAACTGTATATGGCTTATCTGCAGTACCATCTCCACTAGAAATAAGAACGTCTTTGCTTAGACTTACAACTGGACGCACG
>CANQCQ010000081.1 GCA_947589725.1 uncultured Bacilli bacterium
TTCGATGACTGGTTTTATAATCTGCTCCACCTATTGTATCATCCATAAATAAATCAAATAATAAATTAATATTATCGAGTACTTCTCTACGAGATCTAAAATTCTTTAACAAATCAATTTTCATTCCATTATCTAAATTAGCATAACTATCATATTTATTTTTAAATATATAAGGATTAGCATTTCTAAATCTATAAATTGATTGTTTAATATCTCCTACCATATAAACATTATTATGAGATATCAAATTAATAAATTTTTCTTGAGTATCAGATGTATCTTGATATTCATCAACTAATATTTCATTGAAAGAATTAGTTAATTCATCTCTTATATCATCATTTTCTAAAACAACTTTAATAGCTAGTCTTGCAATATCATTAAAATTAAAAGCTAAATTATTAAACTTATATAACTCTAATCTTTTATCTAATTCTTTTAAAATATCTACTATTACTTTACAATTATCCTTAGTAAAATAAATCTCATCTTTAATTTCGTCAATATCCTTATAAATACAATATTCTCTAAGTTCTTTAATAATATCACTAATTACACCTTTAATACGTCTTCCTTCTAAATCAGAATTCTTAGGTACAGAAGGTAATGACTTAAATTGTAATGCCAATAGTACTTCATCATAATTAGTTGCGTTAACTAATTTATATAAAACATCGTAAACTTTAGTATAATAATCTCCATCAAAATAATCTTTTAAATCATTTAATAAATTCTTAATAACTTTTATCTTATCAAAAATAATATTTAAATAATCACTTATATATTCATCTATCTTAGAAGAAATGTATTCTACATTAAAATAATTATCTAAGTAAGAGACTTTATCATATTTTAACTCTAATTTTTTATATATATTTAAAATATATTTTTTTAATTCTTTATCATCTTTTAGACAAAAGTCTTCAATCAACTTAGTAAATTCTAAAGAATGATTATTATAGTACTCATCTAATATATTATCTAATATCTTTTTCTTTTCAATATCAATTATTACTTCATCACATATCTTAATATTATTAGTAATATTTAGTCTCGTATGATATTTTTTCACAACACTTAAAGAAAATGAATCAAAAGTAGTAATATAAGCTCCATCTATTAAATCTGCTTCTTCTTTTAAACTCTCTTCATTACTAATTTTTTTTCTAATACGTTCCTTCATTTCTTGAGCAGCAGCATTAGTAAATGTTAAAACCAGCAACTCATTAATATGCACACCATTTTTTAATTTTCTAAGAACTCTCTCACTTAATACAGCAGTTTTACCACTTCCAGCTCCAGCTGATACAATTATATTTTTTCCTTCTTCATTAATTGCTGCTAACTGTTCAGGTGACCACATCATTTTGCCCATTATAAATCACCTCCTAAAAAAGATAAATCTTCAACTTTTTCTAAATACTTTAAATCTTTTTCTCTCATAAAACATATATCCTTAAATTCACAAAACTCACATGAGACATTTTTACCGTTATAATATTTAGGATCAATATCAAACTTTGAATCAATTATATTACTTGCTGCGTCATCAATATAATTTTTTGTATACTCAATTAAATTATTTAAAGTATCTTCATCAATAATCTTAGAATAAGTACCAAAACCTTTTTCCTCACTATAACTCATACTCTTTATATAATCACTTTTTGTATAAGTTGAATCAAATCTTTCTAATATAGAAATATCATCTATTGAATATCCTTGTAATTTTAATCTGTCATTAATATTTTTCTTATACTCTTCAATACTATCGACGTTTGGATAACTAAATAAAATATTTTGATAATAAATACCACAAAATTTAGGTCTATTAAAAATATGAGAATACTTAATTAAATATAAGTAAACTGGAAGTTGCATATGTAAACCATATTTCATAGGTTCAATATTAGTATCAACAGAACCACTCTTATAATCTACAATAGCATAATAAGTATCTTCTAAATTTTCATAATACATTATCTTATCAACAAAACCCTTAAATATAACACTAACTTTTTTATTTAAAAGAGGAATCTCTAATTTCTTCTCTAAATATTCATTATCATAACCAGTAATTAACTGTTGCTTTTTCATTGACTCAATCAATTCAATTAAATTTTTTTTTAATCTTATTAAAAGAACTTTTTCTTTTATAGTTAACTCTCTTGTTTCGATATACTTATTAAATTCATAATCTAAATCAAAACCACTTATTTTATAAATAGATAAAATTTTATGAAACAAATTACCAATAAAATTAGGAAACTTTTCTTCATAAACATTTAAGTTTAATACATTCTTTAAGTAATATTTAAATCCACATTCACTATAATCATTAAGTGTAGAATAAGATAAATTCAAACTCTTTTTAATACTATTTAAATATATATTATTATCTATTCCACTAAAAGAATTAGAATAACAATTATAAGGTATATCATAATGACTATTAAGTAAACTTAAAGTACCATTATCAACTCCATATTTATAATATAAATCTAACTTTTCTCCTAAACGTAGAATATTATAAATATTAGAATAATTAAAATTATCTACTATTGGTTTACTAATATTTAGATTTAAATCACTAATTAAACTAGATGGATAATAATTATTAAAAGGACTACTCTTCTTATAAGATATAAATAAATTTTTAATTTGCGATAACAAAAACTTTGTAACTTGTTTATTACGTTTATTTTTATAACTAGTTGTATATAAATCAACTTCATTCTTTATACTATCATTTATATAATCAACATCTTTTTCAATCTTAGGTAAAATATCTTGATTAAAACCAAGTACAAAGACATATTCAGAATCTTTAAAAGTAGTTTTATAAAAATCTTTTATATTAACAGCATTATTTAATTTTACATTACCAACAGAAGTATTTTTTAATTTATCAATTAATATTTTCTGATAAGAATCTTTAGAAGAATCTAATTTAGCTAAAGAATTAATTACATTAATTAATTTCTTAGTAATTTTATAATTATCTTTAGATTCTAAATCAATATCATGAGTTTTTAGAAAATCACTAACTACTCTAGTAGAATAAATAGAATAATTCATATCTAAATTAATTGGTATATTATAATATTTAAATAATCTATTTATCGTATATAAATATTCACTAGATACATTAGTTAAATATATATTATTAATATCTACTCCCTTATCAAGTAAATTTAATATATTTAAACAAACATTATTAACTTCATCTTCTAAAGTATCACACTCTACTACATCAACATTTAAATCAACAAGAGGAATTACATTATGATAATTAAGAGCCTTTTCTTCATATTTTTCTAAATCATAATAATTCTTAACAGTAATTTCTTTATCCTTTAAATATTCCTTAAAAGAATCATTTTTAATTAATAATTGATTATTAAATAACTCTTTCTTTAAATTTTTTAAAAAATTTAACTTAGTACTCTTATAATTTTTATTTATATCTATAACATATAAGTTTTTCAAATAAACCTTACAGACATCTAAATTAAAATTATATTTATCCATTAAATACTGAATAACTGACTCATCATAAGAAAAGTAATAATTGTTTATAAATTCTTCTTTACTCATAAATTTAATATTATATAAGTTATTGTCTTTAGAAATTGTATCTAAAACACGCATTTTTTCTTCATTAGTACAGACAATTATTTTAAACTTTTCCATAATATATCACCACTTTTATTATATAAAACTACAATTAAAATAGCTAGTTAAAAGCATTTTTTAGTAATAAAAAAATCAGTATTATTAAATACTGACTCCGATAATTTAATGTTTCCAAATTGGTGGATTAATTTTATTAGTTACTCCCTCATTAAATTCTTTGTAACTAGTAACATTATCAACGTTCCATTTAGATAAATCTAAATAATAACTTGATGAATATCCAGCATAATAAAACATGTCTTGCATATCTATTACATTACTAGTATCCCATAGATTAATATTACCAATATTCCATTTTGTTGAGTACATCCCACAACGATTAAACATGTATCGCATATGTTCTACATTACTTGTTTTCCAGCCACTAATATCTCCAATATCAAAAGCAGTAGCATTAGAGCCAGCACCTCCAAACATTCCAGCCATATCAGTTACATTTGTTGTATCAAATCCACTTATGTCACCTATATTCCATGTTGTTGCTTTACTACCACTGCTACCAAACATACAATTCATACTTGTTACTTTACTAGTATCCCAAGTATCAAGTCCTATTATTTGAAAAGTTTTGGCATTAATTCCAGTACAACTAAACAAGAAAGTCATATTTTCAACATTGGAAACATCTAATTTAGTTACATCAAAATATTCAACACTTTCAAATTCTGTAGTATTAGAATTATGATTATGTCCAAATAATTCATAACTATCAACTGGAGCTTTTACATTAAATCCTGCTTCTTTTGCAGAAATATACAATGTTTGATTATCCATCCAAGCAAGAATTGATCCTCTTCCTTGTTCTGAAACATCTACATATTTACTATCAGTTGGATCACTAATTCCTGTATCTAAAAAAACAATCTTAGTAGGTTTCTTTTCAGTTACATAAGTTCTTATCTTTGCTTTACTTAAAATTAACTTATCTACATATTTTTTTACCGAAACATTACTACTTACACTAACATAAGAATTTACATAACTATATCCTAGGCTCAATAATAGAAAAATAGCAATAATTGAAAATAAAAACATAAATGATTTTTTAATATATTTATTTCCTATTTTCATATAAATCACCTT
>CANQCQ010000082.1 GCA_947589725.1 uncultured Bacilli bacterium
TATTTAGGTAAAATAAGGGTTCTGTAAAAAAATAGGCAGAAATAATTAGTCATTGTGGAAGGTTGATAAGTATGAGAATAGGAAATAAATGTATAAAAAAATCATCTGTTTTTATATGTATAATTATAGTTATTTTTCTATTATTAGGTTTAGGTTATAGTTATGTAAATTCTTATGTTAGTGTAAGTAGTAATATTATTATAAAAAAACCAGATTCTAAAGAAAATAAAATATGTGTTAATAATTTAAATCAGTCAACTAGTGATGGAATAGTATGTAAAAGGGCTCAAGTATTGCATAGTGAAATTTGTAATCAATCTGATAGTACTTATTATTGTTCTGGGACTGGTAAATATGAAAATGGAAGTACAATAATATATGGTAATTGTGGTAGTAATGGAAAGTTAACTAGTGGAGATGCTTTTACTTGTGATGTTGATGGTAATGGTGTATTTGATGAGGATAAAGAAAGATTTTATTATGTAAGTGATTATTATGATACTAATACTAAATCTTTTAATGACCAATATGCTACATTAATATATTATAGTAATGTTTCAGAAGGAAATACGGTTGAGGGTCAAAAATTAACTTATCCTTATGATTTATCTGATGAAAATTATCATGGACCAAGAGATGGATATATTCAACTACCAACAACTTCAAAATGGAATAATATAACATTATTAAATAATCAAAGACAAATTTTAAATGAAAAAGGTGAAGATAAAACAATTGGCGGAATACTCCCAATATTTAGTTATACTGATAAGGTAGCAAGATTCTTAACAGTTCAAGAAATAAATAATGCTTGTAATATAATAATAAGTGGTACTAGTGGTGCTGTTGGGCATTTAGATACATGTGAATATTTAATGGAAAATACTATGTTTTCAAATAGAACTTTTTCTTATGGATATTGGACTGAGACGACTTTTAGTAGGAATATTAGTCATGTATGGCGTTTACGTTGCGATTTTCGAGGTGTATTTAGCAGTAATCCAGGTAATGACTATGATTTTGGAGTTCGTCCTGTAATAGAAGTAAATAAAACTAAAATTTCTTTTTAAAAAATAGCATGGTTTATTATCCATGCTATTTTAATTTAATATTTAAGTTTTTTATCTTCAATTGATTTTTTATCATTAATTACTTTATTTATTGTTTTAGTAATTTCAATCATACTTTGTTTATCTTTTAATTCTTTTATATTTTTTTTATTTTGTAAAAAATATTTTGTATCAAGTAAATCTAGACCAGCTTTTAGTATTTCTAAGTCTATTTTAAAGTCATTTCTTTGCTTTTTTATTTTATCATTACTATATAAATAACATTTTCTATATTGATCATTTATAAGCTCAGATATTTTATCATAATAAATTGGATTAACTTCATCTTTTTCAAAATCATTTATTAAACATCTATTATAAAGATTGGAACTATGTCTGTTTCTAAAAAAATTATCTTCAATTTGTTTATCTGTGAATAATATTCTATTTCTCTTAGAAATTATTTTATTTTTAATATTAGATGATTTACTATTAATTTCTAAATCTGTTAAGTAATTAACAACATTCATATAATAATCTATTAAAGCAGCATGAGATATAGTAGCATTATTTAATATCATATTATTTGTTTTTATAGGATTAGCTGAAAATTTAAATAAAAGATATGATTCGAATCTTTTTAATATTAAATCATTAATAATTTCTTTTTCAGTGTTACTAATTTCTATATATTTATTGAACATTATTTGTAAATTTTTATCTTTAATATTTAGATTGTTTTCATCTAATAATGTATCATTTAAAGTACTTATTAATTCATTATATATTGTTTTAACATTATTAGGATTAATATCTAATGCATCTAAAAGTAAATTTTCTTTAGTAATTTCTAATTTAAGTTTATAATCTAAATTAATTTTATTTGAACTGTTCATATTATCATAAATGCTTTTAATATTTTTAGAGGTATTAATTAGCATTTCAATAATATTTTCTTTATTATATGTCATAATAAAACTCCTCATAAATCAATTGAATTATATTTCTCAATTAAATTTGCTACATTATATCATATTTTTTTTATTTTGTATAGTTTTTTCTACTCCTTACCACTATAAGTATAGGAGATGATATAATTTGACAAGTAATTTTGGTCAGAGTATAATATATAACTGTCACGTGTACAGAAGAGGTGTTTTATGATGTTTAGTAGTGATAAAGAAATGCTTAATGCATGTATTGAAGAGCCATCCCTGATTTTTAGCTTAATAAAGCAAGGAAATTTTGAGGTAATTCAGCTATTAATTGAGAAGAATAAGATTAATGTTAATCTATGTGACAGTGTGGGTAATGATGTCGTTACCAGATTATTAAAGGCTAAGCAATATGACTTAGTGATTGAGCTAATGAAAAAAAGAAATTGGGATGTTAATCATCAAAATATTGAAGGAAATACTTTTGGACATATCTTGGCTCAAGATAATTCAGTTTCATCATTAAAAATTGTAGAACAATTAACTAAAAAGAAAAATTTTCTACCAAATATTAAAAATAATAATGGTGAAACAATATTAGATAAAGCTATTAATAATAACTATTTATGTACAGCTATTAAATTTTTAGAAGACAAAAGATTTAATAATATCGATATTTTATCTTTTCAAAGATTATTTAATGCTTGTATTAAAAATACTTATTATGGTAAATATTCTAAATTAAATAACTTAGAAGTAATAGTATATAATTTGGATAAAAAAGAACTTATGCCAAACTTGAAAGAATTAATTACACAAATAAAGAATAATATGGCTATAATTAAAGAAGAATTAATGAATAATAGATTAAGTTCTTTAGAAACTTTAATATCTTCTTCATTAAATACAATAACTGCATAACAAGATAATTCATTTTATCTTGTTTTAATTTTAAAATTATTATAAAATATAGACAGTTAAATTAGGGAGGTGTAGTATGAAATTGCCTGATTTTAAAGAAGCTAGAAAAAGAGATATTAGAGATTATAAAACTGTTCAATTTAAAATAGATGATTCTATTAAAAATAAATATCAAGGAATGACATTTTTTGTGAAAACTTATGGATGCCAAATGAATGAACATGATAGTGAAAATATAAAAGCTTTACTTAAAACTATAGGTTTTAGTGAGATAGATAATTATGAAAATGCTGACTTAGTGCTTCTTAATACTTGTTCGATTAGAGAAAATGCTCATAACAAAGCTTTTGGAATGCTTGGAAGACTTAAACATTTAAAGGAAGAACGTCCTGAATTATTAATAGGGTTGTGTGGATGTATGGCTCAAGAAGTGAGTGTTGTTGAAGAAATACTTAAAGACTATAAATTTGTCAACTTTGTATTTGGAACACATAATATGCATGAATTACCTAATATAATTGATAAAGCAATTGTAGAAAATAAACAACAAGTAGAGGTTTTGTCTCGAGAAGCTGATTTAGTTGAAGGTCTTCCTGTTATTAGAGCTAATAATTATAAAGCTTATGTTAATATAATTTATGGATGTAATAAATTTTGTACATATTGTATAGTTCCTTATACAAGAGGAAGAGAAAGATCTCGTAAAAAAGAAGATATTCTAAATGAAGTAGAAAAACTTGTAAAAGATGGTTATAAAGAGGTAACTCTTTTAGGACAAAACGTTAATGCTTATGGAAAAGATTTATACTCAGACTATAATTTAGCTAATTTGTTAGAAGATGTTGCAAAAACGAAAATAGCAAGAGTTAGATTTACTACATCTCACCCTTGGGATTTTACAGATAAAATGATTGAAGTAATAGCAAATTACCCTAATATTATGCCACATGTACATTTACCAGTACAAAGTGGATCTAGTAAGATATTAAAACTTATGGGAAGAAGATATTCTAGAGAAAGTTATTTAGAATTATTTGATAAGATTAAAAAAATTGTTCCAAATGTTGCTATAAGTACTGATATAATTGTAGGATTTCCGGGAGAGACTGAAGAAGATTTTAAAGAGACTTTATCACTTGTGGAATACTGTAAATATGATAATGCTTTTACGTTTATTTTTAGTGCTAGAGCAGGAACTCCAGCAGAAAAGTTAAAGGATAATACTTCACTATCTGAAAAAGAAGAAAGATTACAGAGACTAAATGAAGTAGTTAATAAATATTTTCTTTTAAATAATAAAAAGCTAGAAGGTAGTATATTAAAAGTACTTGTAGAGGGTAGATCTAGTAAAAAAGGAATGTATTATGGATATAGTGAAACTAATAAATTAATTAATTTTTCATCTGATGAGCAAATAGAAGTTGGAAGTATTGTGGATGTAAAAATTACAAATTCTAAGACTTGGAGTTTAGATGGTGAAATATATGAATAAAGCATTAGATGATATTGTAAATTGTATTAAAAATAGTTCTGAATATTTAGATTGTATTGAAATAAAAGAAAAAATGAATAAAAATATTGAAATAACTAGTAGAGTTGAAAAAATAAAAAATCTGCAAAAAAAATATGTTAGAACACAAGATAGTAATTTTTTAGATGAAATAGAAACTATTGAAAAGGAATTAAATGAAATACCTTTGTATGTTATTTATAATCAAAAATTAGAAGTAGTAAATTCTAAGATTAATTATGTTTGTGATGAAACAAATAATTACTTT
Organism: uncultured Bacilli bacterium; assembly: GCA_947589725.1. Next base: position 4,684 of record CANQCQ010000082.1, read on the forward strand.
AATAATTTATTAAATAATTAGCTGCCTATAGGTGAAGTTGTAATATCTTGCTTGCTTTTTTTTTTTTTTTTTTTT
>CANQCQ010000083.1 GCA_947589725.1 uncultured Bacilli bacterium
AACGGAACAGGAAAAAATGCAAAAGTTGCAGGTTATAGAATAGGAGGAAAAACAGGAACTTCTGAAGATGGAGTAAACACCAATAAATATGTAACATCATTTTTAGGAATAGCACCAATAGAAGACCCACAAGTTGTAGTACTTGTAACACTGTACAACCCAACAGGAGAAGGAGGACATCAAGAGAGGGGTAGCTTATTGAAGTTAAAAAAATTAGAGGTGTATATATTTAATGAAAATACGCTGAAAATGTAACAAAAAGTGTTTACAATTTTTCTACAAAAGGATATAATAATATTGAAAGTTGCATTTTAAAATGCAAAAATTACAATAACAACACATATTCAATGAGAAATATGTGTTTGTTAAAGGAGAGAAAATCATGAAACAACTAAAGAAATCCATTATTATAACTATCACATTAGTTTTTGTTCTAATTTTACTTATTAATCAGCAAGTGTTGGCGAAAAATAACACAATTTCAATTCAAAAAAAAGAATATTCAGAAGATTTTAAAAAATGGCTAGAACTATCTGATGAGGAAAAGAGTAAAGTTATACAACCGAGAATGTATGATATAAAAAATACAAGTAATATTTCTAAAAATCCACTTTATAGAGCAAGAATGATAACAGCAAATGTTGAAAAAACATTTAATTTAAAAAGTATAATTCCTGATAATCTAGTAATAAGAGACCAAAAGCAAACTAATACTTGTTGGGCTTTTGCAACGTTATCTTCGTTGGAAACAAACCTTGCATTAGCAAATAAAAAAGCAAACACAAATATATCAAAAGTCTATGACTTTTCTGAAAGACACATGGAATATGCTACAAGTAGGAAGTTTATAAATCAAGATAATCCAAAAGGATACAATAGAAAGGTTGGAGATGGTGGAAACTGGTATTTTGCACAATCATATCTAACAAATGGAACAGGTGCAATAGATGAAAATGATATGAAGTTTGAAAATAATGAAGATATAATAGCATTAAGTACAATACAAAATAAAACAGTTACAAGTCAAGTGTATGATACTATTCAATTTGAAGATTATAAAAATGTAGAAGATGGTAAGAAAAATGAAATAATAAATCAAATTAAGCAACATATTCAAAACTATGGTTCTGTCTATGCTTCTATGCACGGAGATTCTTCTACATCAACAATATTTCCTTGTTACAATAATGAAACAAGTGCTAAATATTGTAGTGATTCAACTACACACAAGTCAGATCATGCTGTTTCTATAATAGGGTGGGATGATAATTTTCCAAAAGAAAGTTTTAATGCAGTATCACAACCTAAATCAAATGGTGCTTGGATTATAAGAAATTCTTGGGGAGAAAAACAAGAATACAAATTAGTAGAATTAAAGCAGATGCTATTAATAGAATTGCAAAATGCAGGTTATGGTAGTAGATTTGATGATGTATCAGACATTACTGATGAAATGATTCAACAATTAGGATTTACTATTGAAGGAGATACTGCTAGTATGGAAATTGGGGACAAAGGTCTTATGTATGTATCTTATGAAGATAGTAATATATCAAAAACACTTTGTGGAATAGTAAAAGCAGGAGACGGTATTGATTATGAAAATATTTACCAATATGATGAGTATTATCCTGTTTATGAAATTACATTATCTTCAAACAAAATTATGTTATGTAATGTCTTTGATAGAAAAAATAAGAGTAGCAAAGAGTATCTTACACAGGTTTCACTATATGCACCTGAAACATATACTTGTAAAGTGTATGTAAATCCTACTGGAGATGGTAAAACACAAAGTGAATTAAAACAAGTTCAATTAAAAGATGGAAATACAGAAAAATTTAATACAGGTTACCATACTTTAGAATTTGCAAAGCCAGTAGAGATAACAGGAGATAAATTTGCAGTAGTAATAGAAATAGAGGCAACAGGAAGTACATTAGATTTAAGTTTAGAAGCACCAAGTGATGAGCTTGAGCAATGGAATGTTGTACAAGTAGAAACAGGAAAATGCTTTGCGGCAGCAGGAAATGATTTAAGTAATTGTCAATGGCAAGATTTAGGAAAATTATCTACATCACAGGCAGGTAGTGGATTGCCTAGTGGAGATAGTACAATTAAAGCATTTACAGTATCACACATATATGATGGATCATTAGATAAAATTGCAGTTACAAAGCAACCTACTAAAACTGACTATTTTGAGGGAGATAATTTCGAAAAAGACGGAATGGAAGTTACAGCATATTATAATAGGGAAAAAGATCCAACAGTAATACTTAAAGATGGAGAGTATAGTATAACTAATGGAAGTAATTTGAAAGTAGGACAAACAAGTGTAAAAATAACATATAACGATAAAAGTGTGGAACAACCTATAAAAGTACAAGCAAACCCTGTAACAAGTTTACAAGTAGTACATGAACCTGATGTTACAACTTATAAAGAGGGACAAAGTTTCAAAAAAGATGGTATGGTAATTGAGGCTAAATATAAAAATGGTATAACAAAAACCATAACAGATTATAAAATAGAAGATGGTAATAATTTGAAAGGTAATCAAACAGATGTAACGATTTCCTATGGAGGACAAACAGTAAAGCAATCTATAACGGTTACTCCAAATCCATTACAAAGCATAAAGATTACTAAAGAACCAAACAAAAAGGAATATCTAGTAGGAGAAAATTTTGATAAAACAGGAATGGTAGTTACTGGAACATATCAAGATAATGATACATATGAGATAATAGACTATACAATAAAAGATGCAACGAATTTAAAGTTAAATCAAACTTCGGTAACGATAGAATATGAGGGGAAAACAACTACTCAAGCAATAACTGTTAAAAGTAAAGCAACAAATTCTAATCTAGATAATATTAGAACAGAAGTACAAAGAGTACAAGCATATTACTTTACAAACAATTCACAAAATAATTATATTTTAATAAATGTAGAAATTGATGAAATTTCAAGAAATATGGATAATGATACACTCGAATATTATTATTATCTATCTCCAGATCCAAATGAACAAGATATAACTGAATGGACTAAAATTACTGAAAACCAAAACGATAGTAATAAATTACAATTCACAATAGATTCAAGAAAGATTACTAATTACAACAAAATAGCAAGTGAAGAAGTGTTATATTTATATATAAAAGAGGTGGCAACGAAAGGTGGAGATCAAAATATAGCAATTTCAAAACCAATGAAATTAGAAACAGATAAAAAAATTGAAACCTATGTAGATAATGCTAGAAAGGATAATTTACAATCAGGTAGTACTTATATAGATAAAGATGACACGGTATCAAGTGGTAAATTACCAAAAACAGGGGTTGCAGCTACAGTTTTTGTTTTAGCTATAATCATTACAGGTATAGGAATATTTGTATATATTAGATACAAAACATTAAGTAAATATATTAAATAAATTTTTAAAATAAGATTTAGAGCCTAACTATAAAATTAGTAGGCTCTATTTTATATTATAGTATATTATTCCATTTTTTTATTGTCTTGTCATTAGACCATGTAAATTCTTTTAAATTATTTTTATAAATTTGTTTATTGTTTATAATTTGGTCAATTTTATCTTCATATGAATCAACATTATCCTTACTCAAAATAATTCCAGTATGGTTGTCCAAAATCTGCTCATATGCAACATCAAAGTCAGTAACGATACATGGGACTCCTAAAATTTTAGCCTCTGTTATTACTAAACCCCATGTTTCATTATCGCTTAAAAGAACGAGATAATCACAATGTTTTATTATATTAAAAGGATTATTCAAAAATCCTGTAAAAACAAAGTTGTCTTTTAATTTACGATATTTAATTTTTATTTCCATTTCAACATTGTTATAATAATTTCCACCAATAATGTACCATTTGAAATCTATATTATGTTTTTTTAATAAATTAGCTAAAATCAGCTGTCTATCAAAACCTTTTTCATAACATACTCTGCCTACAGATACAAGAGTAAGCTCGTGTTTTGTATCTAATATTATTTCTTCATTGGATTTCTCAATAATATCTTTTACATCAATTATATTATAAATTACTTTTACTTTACCTTTTAATCTTTTACCATATTCTTGCTTTAGCAATGCCTTTTTACAAGTTTCACTAACAGCTACTACTTCATCAACACTATCATAAAAGGAATCGTCTAAAAAGATAGAAGAATCTCTATTTCCAAAATGATGAAACCATAGTATTGTCTTTTTTCTTTTTATCAAATTATTAATTTCCAATGCTAGCTTATAAGGAGAACATATTATTAATGTATCTATTTCTTCCTTATAATTATTATCTAGTTTAACAATTTTGGCATATGGTTTATATTGGTTTAGCAAATCATTATTAGAAGTTTCATCTGTATAGCCTATATAAATTTCATATCCTTTTAAATTTCTTACTAAACTTAATATTGCCATTTCAGTTCCACCAATATAGAACAATGGTCTAAAAAACATTATTTTCTTCATAATTAAAAATTCCTTCACTTAGTTTATTGACACATTAGATATATTATAACACAAATTGTCAAAAAATGAAAGATTTTAGGGAAAAATTTTTAAAAATAAAACCTTATTTGAGATTATTTTTATACAAATGAAAAATTAGTCATAAATCTAATCAAATACTAATAATTTTAAAGAGAATTTAGGAGGTGTATATATATG
>CANQCQ010000084.1 GCA_947589725.1 uncultured Bacilli bacterium
TACTGAGTATGTTGAAAATGTTTCTTCGCTATCTTTAAGTGATGTAAATAATGAGCCAACATCTTCTCCATTGGAATTTGTTTCTATTTCTTTTGGTTTATTTTTTTCCATAATTTCTTTTGTCTCCTCTTCTTTATTAGTAATTTGTTCTTCTTCTACAACATCTAATTTTTCAACAGCTTCTTCGTAAATATCGCCTTCTGGTTTTGAATTGTCTTCTTCAGAATACGATTCTTCATATGTATTATCGCCATCACATTCTCTTAAATCGACATTTTCTTCTGTTGCTTCTTTTACAATTTCATCATAAACATTTTTATGTTCTTCTAATTCGACTGTATCTTCTTTTTCATCTTCTATTTCTATTATTTCCATACCTTCAATTAATAAGGTAATAAAACAAGTAATAGTATCTTCACTATCTAATTCATAGTAAAAGTCATCTATTTCTATTTTAGCTGTTTCTAAATCTAATTTCTCTGTTAATATTATTTCTGTTGGTATGTCAAAGGAAAATTCTTCTTCTAATCTTGATGCTTCTGTTCTTTTATAAGTACCTTTTAATAAAAATTTACCAACAATATTACTTTCATCTTTAAATTTTAATTCTTGATCTAAGGAAATAGATGTTATTTCTCCAATCATAGATGGAAATTCTATTTTTTTATCAAAATTAACAATTTTTTTCATACGTTTCCTCCTAAAGAAATGTATGAAAAAAGAAGAATTAATATTCTTAATTCTCCAATTTATTTAAAAATCTTATTATAAACATCTTTGTACTTTTCTACAAAAACAAATTTTATTTCTTTTAATATTTCTTTTGGTATTTCTTCTAAGTCTTTTTTATTCTCTTGTGGTAAAAAGACTTTTTTAATACCAGCACGATGAGCCCCTATAATCTTTTCTTTTAATCCTCCTATAGGTAATACTCTACCTCTTAAGGTAATTTCTCCAGTCATAGCTATTGTATTATCAACTTTTTGATTTTTTAATAAACTAATTAAAGCAGTTGTAATAGTTATTCCAGCAGATGGTCCATCTTTATTTACTGCTCCTTCTGGAACATGAATATGAATATCATTTTTTTCTAATAATTTTTCATCTATTTTGAATTGTTTAGTGTTAGCTTTGATATAACTTAAAGCAATTCTACATGATTCACGCATTACATCCCCTAGAGAACCTGTTAAGATAAGATCACCTTTACCTTTATAAAGTGTGGCTTCTATTTGCAAGATATCTCCACCAAATATAGTATAAGCCATTCCATTAACTATTCCAGATTCGCTATGCTTGTCATTATCATTGTATAAATATTTTTCAACTCCTAATAATTCTTCTACTTTTTTTTGATCAATTTTATAAAAAGGAGTTGTTCCATCTAATAAAATTTGCTTAACTATTTTTCTAAATAATGTGGCAATAGTTCTTTCTAATTCTCTAACTCCCGCTTCTTTAGTATAGTGTCTAATAATATACATAAGAGTATTATCATCTATTTGAACTTGTAAAGGAGTTAGACCATGAGAATCTAATTGCTTTGGTACTAAATGTTGTTTAGCAATATCAAGTTTTTCATATTCTGTATATGATGAAATATTAATTATTTCTAGTCTATCTCTTAATTCATAAGGAATTTGTTCTATATAGTTGGCTGTTGCGATAAATAATACTTTAGATAAATCAAATTCTTCTTCTATATAATGATCTGAAAATTTATTATTTTGTTCAGGATCTAGTACTTCTAATAAGCTTGAAGCTGGGTCGCCTTTAATATCTTTTGTCATTTTATCTATTTCATCTATTATGAAAACCGGATTAGATGTTCCTGCTTTTCTAATTCCTTGAATAATTCTACCGGGAGCAGCACCAATGTAGGTTCTTCGATGTCCAACAATTTCAGCTTCATCATTTATTCCACCAACACTAATTTTGGCACTTTTTCTACCTAAAGAATTAGCTATGCTTAAGGCAAGTGAGGTTTTACCAACTCCCGGAGGTCCTACTAAACAAAGAATTGGACTTTTGGAATTTTTAGTATTTTGTTTTACTGCTAAATATTCTAAGATACGATTTTTTACATCTTCTAAAGCATAATGCGAAGAGTCTAAGATTTCTTTTACTTCATGTAGGGAAGTAGTGTCTCTAGTATAATTGTTCCATGGAAGATTTAGCATCCATTCTAAATATTCTCTAATCATTCCAAGTTCTGGTGAATTAGAATTCATTGTTTCATATCTTGTGATTTCTGATTTAATTTTTTCTTTTACTCTGGCTGGACATTTAAGTTTAGATAATTTTTTATTTAATTTGATTACCTCATCATCTTTACTATTGGCTTCACCAAGTTCTTGTTGCATCAACTTTATCTTTTCTCTTAAAAAATATTCTTTTTGAGTTTCGGATAATTCTTGTTCTACTTCAGCTTCTATTTTTTGTTCAAGTTCAATAAACTTAAGATTTTCATTCATATCTTCTATTAATCTTTTACTTCTACTAATTGGATCTATTGTTGTTATATAAATCTTCTTTTTTTCATAATCAAGATTAATATAAGAACTTATCATGTCGCATAATTCACTTAAATTATCTACTTTATCTAGTTGAGTCATTATTGCATTTCCCATATAAGGAACTTTATTTATATATTTTTCTAAAGATTTTAATAATATATTAAAATAATCGCCATCTGAATCTGATATTGGAATGTCTATGTCTTTATAATTTGCTTTAAAAAATCTATCTTCTTGAATATAATTTTGGATCTCAACTCTTTCGATTCCTTCTATTACAAGTCTAGTCTTACCATTGGGTACTACCATTTTTAATTTAAGTCTTCCTAAAACTCCATAGTTGGGTAATGATGTAATATCTACAGGAGATTTACTATCAATAGGATTTACGATCAACATAAGATTATCTTCTATTTTGTCAACTATTTCAATAATTTGTTGATCATATATATTGTCGTACTCTATTCTTACTTCATTATTTGGAAAGATGACCATATCATTTACTACTAAAACTAGAAGTTTTTTTAAATTCATGCATTTGTCACCTCCAAATTTTATTACTGCCTACTATTATATAATAATTTACTTTTTTTTCAAGAAAAAGACGAAAAATTAATACAATTTTAACTTAAAAATAAAAGATATTATTGGAAGCTAAAAATTTGCTTAAAATAATATCTTTTTTTCAATTTATTTATTTAATTCTTTTAATTTTTCAACAGTTCTACGCATTTCTAAGTCGTATTTAACCATTTCAATTCCACCAAATTCTTTTAAGAAATCTTCTTTATCCATGTTATACTTTTTAGCTAATTCAACTGACTCTTTATCAGCTTCTTCTTCTGTTACTTCAATTTTTTCTAAGTTAGCTATTTCTTCTAACATTAATCTATAAAGAACATTAGAATATGCTTCTTTTTCTATTTGGTTTCTTAAATCTTTCTCAGTACTTTTTGTAAATTGATAATATAAATCAAGTGATATTCCTTGCATCTTCATTTGTTCTTCAAATCTACCCATCAATCTATCTGTTTCTTCATCAACCATTTCTTGAGGAATATCTACTTCAACATTCTTTCCTACTTCTTCTAAAATCTTATCTATATATCTATTTTCAGCATCCATTTCTTTTTGAGCTTTAATAGAATTTTTGATTTCTTCTTTTAATTTATCTTCAGAGTCTACGCCTTCCATTCCTAAGTCTTCAAAGAATTCTTCATCTAACTCTCTAGTTACTTTTTGTTTAATTTCATTAACTTTTACTTTGAATACTACTGGTTTTCCAGCTAAGTCAGCTACTCCATAATCTTCTGGGAATGTTACATTAAGATCTTTTTCTTCATTTACATTCATACCTATTACTTGTTCTTCAAATCCTGGGATAAATGTATTTGAACCGATTTCTAGAGAATAATTTTCTCCTTTTCCGCCATCAAATGCTACACCATCTTTGAATCCTTCAAAGTCAATAACTGCAACATCTCCATTTTCAACAGAACCACTTTCTTTTGTAGTTAATTCAGTATATCTTTCTAGTAAGTGTCCTAATTCATGTTCTACTTCTTCATCACTTACTTCTACTTTTTCAGGTTGTATTTGTAATCCTTTATATTTATTAATTACTACTTCTGGTTTTGTTGTAATTTTAAATACATATTCGATTCCTTCTTCACTTAAACCTTTTAATTCAACTGCTGGTTGTACTACTGGAACTAATTTTGATTCATCAAGTGCTCTAACATAAGCATCTTGTATTAATAAATCTGCTGCATCTAAGAATAAAGATTCTTTACCAAAATGTTTTTCATAAATATCTCTTGGTACTTTTCCAGCACGGAAGCCATCTACTTTAGCAGTTTTTTGCTTTTTAGAAAAAGCTTTGTCCATTGCCTTAGTCCAATCTGCTCCTTCTACTTTAATAACAACTTCATGAACGTTTGAATTTTTTTTCTTTTTAGTTTCTTCAACTTTATTTTCTTCTTTTTTTGCCATATTAATTTCCTCCAACGTCTATATTATACAGTATAAATTTCTTGATAGCAACCAAAAATTTCTAATTAGAAAAAGACTATTTCTAGTCTTATCTAATTTTAATATGAGCTTCTCTTAATTGTAGTTCACTTACTACTGCTGGTGCTTCCATTAAAGCATCTGAAC
>CANQCQ010000085.1 GCA_947589725.1 uncultured Bacilli bacterium
AAAAAAGAGCTTTGACATTTGAAAGTTTAGCATACGAAAAAAATATAACTATTGAAACAAATATTACTGAAAAAGTAAACTTCTCTTGTCACAAAGAAAGTATTGATGAGTTAGTATCTATCTTAATTGATAACGCCATTAATCACGGAAAAGAAAATAGTAAAATTAAAGTTAATTTAAAGACTGACAAATCAGAAATAAAATTAGAAGTAATTAATAATGGTAATCCAATACCACCAGATGAATGTGAAAAAATATTTGAAAGATTTTATAGAAATGATAAAAGTCACAATCGTAAAAGTGGAAGATATGGATTAGGTCTTGCAATTGCTAAAAATATTGTAGTATCTCATAATGGTAATATTAGAGCCTATTCAAAAGATGGGTATACTACTTTTGAAGTTATATTTAAAAAATGAACATTAACAAAAAAAGTTAATGTTTTTTAATATTTTTTTAATATTCATATATTACGATTGTTTCATAAGGAAGGTGATATATGATTAAAAGTAATTAAAGTAATTAGTATAATTTTCTATTTAATGGAAGGGAGATATATAAATGGAAATAAAGATTATTGGTAGAAATTCTAGTAATAGAATGAAATTGTTAAAAAATGTTGAAAGAGCATTAAATACGATAGCAAACATTTGTAATATTCAAATTTTAGAAAATGATAGATATAAACAAATTTATCATGTAGTAAATACTCCTGCTCTTATAATAGATGGGAAAGTAATTAGTCAAGGAAAAATCTTAACTGAAAAAGAAATAAAAAGGTTTATTCTTGCTAATAACTAAATAGATTTAAAATGAGGTGATAATACATGTCTAAAGATTTAGAAGAAGAAAAAGATAAAAATAAAGAAACATTGTTTAGTGACAGCATGATTTTTAAGAATAATAAAAAAGAAAAGAAAAATAAGTTAAAAAAAAATCAAAAAAAATTATTTTTTATATGTATATTTATTTTAATTATTATTTTCTCAGTTATTTTCTTTTTTAAGATATTTTATCCAAAAATCAATTCTTATATAGAAAGCAAAGCAAAAAATAATATTGAATTAAAATATACTGAAACCAATAATTCTAAAACTGATGGTATTTATATTACTGATGTTTCTGACATTGTTGAAAATGTAATGCCATCTATTGTTGCAATTACTAGTAAAACCTTAATTTCTTCTGGAACATTCGGACCAAACTTTTTTGGAGAACAACAATATACTGAAGGTGCTGGTTCAGGAATTATTATTAGTAAATCAGATGATCAACTTATGGTTTTAACAAATAATCATGTGATTGAGGGTGCTAATGAATTATCCGTTCAATTTATAAATGAAAAGAGCTTTGATGCTAGAGTTGTTGGTACTTCGGAAAGAAAAGATATTGCTATTATATCTGTATCATTAAATGATATTGATAGTGAAACATTAGAAGCAATAAAAATAGCTACAATGGGTGATTCAACTAAACTAAAGGTCGGAAATGGAATCATTGCTATTGGTAATGCTTTAGGCTATGGGCAATCAGTTACTACAGGAGTAGTAAGTGCTTTAGATAGAGAAGTATCAATAGATAATTATACAAATAAAATGATTCAATTAGATGCTGCTATTAATGGTGGAAATAGTGGAGGAGCTTTACTAAATAGTAATGGTGAAGTGGTTGGAATAAACTCTGCTAAATACTCATCAAATGCAATGGATTCTTCTGCTAGCATAGAAGGAATGGGATTTGCTATCCCAATATCAGATGTTAGTGAGCTTATTACTACTCTTATGAATGGAGAAAATGATGAAAGTGTAACATTAGGTATAGAAGGATATATAATTAATGATAGTAACAGTCGTTATTATAATATGCCAACAGGATTTTACATTTCTAAAATTACTTCTGGAAGTAGTGCTGACAAATCAGAATTAGAAATAGGCAATATTATCACTAAAATAGACGGTAATAAAGTTACAAACTTAAGCGATATACAAGATGTTTTAAATAGATTAAATAAAGGTGATAAAGTAAACTTAACAATTAGTTATATAAATAATCGTGAATATACACAAAAAGATATTATAGTTACTTTATCCTAAAACACTCCTCACTTTATTTAGAAAAAATGGATTCCTCACCATTTTCTTTTTTTCTTAAAAAATATATTTTTTAATGTTTCTTTAATATTTAGATAATAAAATGATAGTGTTTTAAGGAGGATATTATGTTTATATTAAAAAACGCATGGATTTCAATTAAAAGAAATAAAGGAAGGAACGTTTTAATAGGAATAATTATTTTAATTATTGCTTGTGCTTGTACTATAACGCTAGCTATTAAAAATACAGCAAGTTATTTGATTGATTCTTATAAAAGTGCTTATGACAAAGAAGTAACAATTAGTTTTAATAAGGCTAATATGATGAAAGGATTTGATCCTTCAAATACAGAAGGAAGAGAAAGTGCTAGAGAAAAATTCGATAACATTGCAAGTTATACGATTAGTGATGTAGAGTCTTTTGCTGATAGTGATTATATTGAAAGCTATTATTATACTTATAGTGTTGGACTAAATGGAGACAATATTGAAAAAGCAGAAATTGAGTCTAATAATGATATGCCAAATGGATTTGGACATGGAAAAGAAAATAATATGTCTAATACTGATTTCAATTTAACTGGTTATAGTTCATTAGATTCTATGAGTGAATTTATAAATGGTACCTATACTATGAATGAAATAACTGATAATGCTTGGGATATAGCCTTTGATGGTAATTATGTATTTATTAATCAAGAGCTTGCTGATTATAATGATTTAAAATTAAACGATAAGATAACACTAGCAAGTGAAGATGGAAATACTTACGAATTTGAAATTATTGGTATTTTTAAAGAAAATGAAGAAGAAACAGAAGGAACAATGTCAATGTTTTCAAATTCAGCCAATACTCTTGTAACAAATGCAAGTGCTGTTACTAATATTACTTCAAGTAATGAAAGTATAAAGGGAACAATTCATCCAACTTTTATTATAGATTCTTATGATAATGTAGAAAAACTACAAGATGAATTTTATAAGAAAGGTCTAGATGAAAACTTTATTCTACAATCAAATGAAGAATTAGCATTAAGTGGAGTATCAAGTATTGAAAATATTAGTTCCTTTGCAACTACATTCTTAACTCTAACTCTTATTATTGGAGGAATAGTATTATTTGTAATCAACATGATAAATATTCGTGAAAGAAAATATGAAATAGGAGTTTTAAGAACAATAGGTATCAGTAAGTTTAAATTAACTATGCAATTTGTATCAGAACTTGTTATTGTATCAGTTGTTGCACTTATGCTTGGTGCAGGAATTGGAGCAGTAAGTTCTAAAGGTATAAGTAATTCTTTACTAGCTAATGAAATAAATAGTAGTAATGAAAGAACAGAAGAAATTGGCAAGAATTTTGGTGGACAAAACATGAGCGGTGGAATGCCAAATCGTGGAAATAGAGGAGAAATGAAAGGAAAAGGTATGCCAGTTGTTCAAGCATATGATTCTATTGATGCAGTGGTAGATATCAAGGTTTTGGTAGAATTACTTGATATTGGACTTTCACTAGTATTAGTAAGCTCAATTGCTTCAATGGTTAGTATTCAAAGATTTTCACCACTTACAATATTGAAAGAGAGGTCTTAATAATGGCAAATAGAAAAAATAATAACAATGTTTCAAAAGATAATAAAGTTGTTAAGGAAAAAAATATATCTCCAAAAGATATTATTTTAAGTATCAAAAATGCAAGTTACAGATACAGTGATGCTAAAGAAGATGATTATGCCTTAAGAAATGTTAGTTTTGATTTTGAAAGTGGAAAAATCTATGCAATAAAAGGTCGAAGTGGTAGTGGAAAAACAACATTATTATCACTGATAAGTGGACTTGAAAGATGCACTGAAGGAGAAATCATATTTGATGGTAAAAGTCTAAAGGATATGAATTTAGATAAATATCGTAATAGCGATATAGGTATTGTATTTCAAAGTTATAATCTATTGCCATTTATGACTGCAAGTGAAAATATAATTCTTTCAATGGATGTCAATGGTTTAAAAATTAAAAACAAAAAAGAAAAAGCAATAGATCTTATGAAAAAAGTTGGCTTAAAATCATCCTATGCCGATCGTAAAGTACTAAGATTATCAGGTGGTGAACAACAAAGAGTTGCTATCGCAAGAAGCTTATCTTATAATCCCAAAATGATAATTGCTGATGAGCCAACAGGAAATCTTGATAAACAAACAGAATCTGAAATATTAGATATATTTAAAAAGTTAGCTCATGAAGAAAATAAATGTGTCATTATTGTAACTCATTCGCAAAATGTATGTGATACTGTTGATGTAATTTATGATTTAAAGAAAACTAAAGAAGAAACTACTGAGTAAGTAGATATAAAAATAAAATATTGTAACAAATAAAAATGTCAACTTTATGTTGATATCAGAGTGTAGACAAACCCCTAGAGTCTGTAAAAAAATTTGTGTAAAGTAGAAAATCCTTCTATGGTAATATAGAAATATAAAACCAAGGAAGGATT
>CANQCQ010000086.1 GCA_947589725.1 uncultured Bacilli bacterium
AGTAGGAGAGAAAACTTTTTATATTAAAAATCCAACTAATATTGGTATTTATAAAATAAATGATAAAGATATATATTTAATCGATACTGGTAATGATAAGGATGCTGGTAAAAAGATTTTAAAGATAGTAGTAGAAAATAATTTTAATGTTAAAGGAATAATTACAACTCACTCTAATGCTGATCATATTGGTGGAAATAAAGTTATTCAAGATCGAACTGGTTGTCCTATATATGCTTATAATATTGAAAAAGCTATTTCTGAGTATCCAATCCTTGAACCTGCATTTTTATATGGAGGTTATCCTTTTAAAGATTTAAGAAATAAATTTTTAGAAGCTAAAGGAAGCAAAGTTACCAATATTTCTGATGTATCAATAGATGGAATTGAATATTTTCCTCTAAAAGGACACTTCTTTGATATGATTGGAATTAAAACTTCTGATGATGTATATTTTTTAGCTGACTCAATATTTAGTGAAGAAACAATTACTAAATATCATTTATTCTTTATATATGACGTTAGAGAATACTTAAATACTCTTGATTATTTAGAAAGTTTAAAGGGAAAATTATTTATTGCTTCACATATTGAGGCAACTACTGATATAAGTAGTTTGATTAAATTAAATAAAGATAAGATTAAAGAAATACTTGATAGAATATTAAATTATTGTAATGGAGTGACTTTTGAAGAGATACTTAAATATATATTTGATTCATATAACTTGGTTATGAATCCCAATCAATTTGTTTTAATTGGGAGTACTATTAAATCTTATTTATCTTATTTATATGATGAAGGTAAGATAGAATATGAGTTTCTTGATAATAAAATGCTTTGGAGAAAAAGATAATTTTTTTAAATTTAATTAATATTGTATATATTTTAAAAATATGATATAACACTAAGAAAATAAAATATAATCTGATTGAGGAGAAGATATATGTCTTGTGAATTTAGAAAAATTTATTTGGATAAAGAAAAAGATATTATTGTCAATTTATTTGAACCACATGATGATGAAATGGAATACATATTAGAAACACCTAATCATAGTACTGGAAATTTAATTACTAATTTAGCTAAATTATGTAATTTAAATATTGATTTAAATGAAGTCGGTAATAAAATTATTCGAGGAACTATTCCTGCAAGTATTAATGGAGATAATGAAGAAGTATATATACTTCGTTTAGGTGGTATTAAAATAGCTAATATATATCAAGATAGAATTGAAGTTAAAGCAAAAATTCCTGCTATTACTAAAACTTTAATGTCTCAAACTAAAGATTATAAATTAGATATAAAGAAAACTATTGTTAAATCATATATTACTAAAAAATTAAAATTTAGAACTGATTTGCATACTCATATTCATGCAAATCTAACATCTGATGCTTTAATTGCTTTAGGAATTAAACATCAAATAGCTTATCCATTTTATTATGTTAAGAAGTTAGGATTAAAATTATCTGATAATCAAATAAAAGATGTTTTTTTACAAAAAATAGAACTTGAAAAAAAATATGCTCATTTAAATTTAAATGGTAAAAATTTAATCAGGAAAATTGATGATGAAATTGTTATTAATTTTGCTGATTTAATTTTAAATAATTTAAAATATCAAGAACAAAATATTGCTAAAATAAGAAATAGTTTAGTTCTTATGAAAGATGGACAAGCTGTTTTTACAAACTTAGAAAAATTATATTTATATCGTTATGTATTTTCTAAAGGTGTTTCATCAAAAAATAAAATAAAGATTACTAATAAGAAAATTGATTGTATATTGGAAAGTGATATAAAAATAATTCTTAAGCAATTAATGGAAGATAGTAAAAAATTAGAATATAAAAATAATTCATTATTACAAGATAAATTATTATTAGTTGCTCGTGAGTATCAAAAACAAGGTATTTATTATGCTGAGATAGCAGTTTCTTGGATTGTAAGAAAAGGAATTGAAGGAGCTAAAATATTAGAAGAATTGCATGATATATTACCTAAAATAGAAAAAGAGACTAATGTTAAACTAAGGTTTTTAGCAGCTATTTCTAGAACTTTAATGAGTCCTAGACAATTAGTAGAAGCAGTTGATGTAATTAAGGCTATGGCTAAAAGTCCATATGTTGTAGGTAGCGATATTATGGGAGAAGAAATTAATGATATTAGAGAATTTAGTCCTATAATAAAAGAATTAGTTCGATTTGCTATAAAACAAAACAATGGATTTACGATAAGAATTCATGCTGGTGAAAATGATAGTTATAAAGAAAATGTCTTAAGAGCAGTAGAATGTGTAATAGAAAGTGTTCCTAAAAATAAATTAGCTCCTAAATGTAGAATAGGTCATGGTTTATATGGAATGTCTTTAAAAGATGAAGATAAAAAGACATTGATTGAAAAATTAAAACAAATAAATGCTGTTTTAGAGTTTCAACTTACATCTAATTTTAGATTAAATAATTTAAATAAAATAGAAAATCATCCCATTAAATATTATTTAGAAAATGGTATAAAATGTGTTCAAGGTACAGATGGTTGTGGAATCTATGGAACTGATTGTATGGAAGAAGAGATGGCTTTAACTAATCTTTTAAATGTTACTGATGAACAGATGTATTTTATGAGACAAACAGAAAATGAAATTTTCGAAGATAGTTGTAAATACTTTTATCAAAAACAAGAAAAGTTTGCACAATTTTTAAAAGGAAGAAATGTTGCTGATGCTATTTTAGAAGATGAGAATATTATATTGAATAGAAGAACTAATAGTTTATTATTAGAAAAAAGATTACAAAAGAAAACTAATTTAGAAGCCTGTTTAGAATTAAAAGAAAAAATAGTTGATTTTCCTTTAGATAAAGTTCCCATTATAATAGCTGGAGGAAGTTTTAATTCTAATGGTCGAATAACTGATACTTCATATGAAGAGGTTAAGATATTAGAAGAATTAGTAAGAAGAATTAAAATAGATAAAGCTTATTTTGTAATAGGTCATTCGGTTCAAGGCTATGAAAGGGAATTAATTAATATAACACAAAGACTAAATAAAAAATTTGAAATTAATGCAATAATCCCGAATCAAGTATCTGAAAAGATTAAAAATAGTTTATTAGATATAAATATTCATGGTATTAGAATATCTACTGAAGGAGAAGAAAGTGGTATCTATAAAAGCTTTAACTATGAAATATTTGAAAGAAGAGACTCTATTGTACTAGCTTTTGATGGGAATTCTCCAGTTTCCAATTTAGTTCAAGAAGCTAAAAATGGAAAAGGTAATTCCAAAATATTTGTAAATACTAATGTTAAAGCATTAGAAGAAAAAGCTAAATCATTAGAAGGATATGTTGAGTCTTTTAGTAAAAAACAAAATATTATTGATGAAATTTTAAAAGAATATCCAGAGTTAGAAGATTTAGATTAATGGTATTGAGAAGATATGCATATCTTCTTTTTTCATTAGATATAATTGTGATATAATTTTTTTAGGAGTATATATTATGGAGAAAGAATATTTAAATTATTTGAGATTTTTAAAGCATCATGAAAATAGTAAAGTAAATGACTTATATAACAAAATAAGATATTTTTGTCTAAATTTAAAAGATAAATCAGAGATTTCATTAATTAAGTTAAAAGAATTTTTACAAGGTTTGTTAGAAATTGTTGATAAGAGTAATCTATCTTCTAATGATATAAAACTATTTGATTATTTTATAAATATAGATGAAAAAACGGAATTTAATAAAGATTTATATGATAAAGAATTAGAATTATTAAATTCTATTTATGAAATTTGTGTTAATAACTTAGGTCATACTCAATACATAGATTATTTTAAATGTTTGAAGGATTATCCTAATATCTATGGAAAAATAGAAAGATGTATTAATACTTATAAGATTGATCCTGTAACGTCTGTTTCAGAACTTAGAACAGCTTTAATTAATTTATGTAAAAAAATATTTGATGATAAACATCTAACCACCCCTGTAGGTACTCATGAAAATCAAAATGCAGTTTTAAAATTACATGAAATGGGTTTAATTAACAATAATGAACTTGATACTTTGATAAATCTTATTAAGCATAGAAATAGATTAGTTTATAATGATGCAAATAATCAAAGAGAAATAATAAAAATGATTAGTAATAAATATAATAATTCAAAACCTACAAATATTAAGGATTTTGTTAATAATTTACATCAAAGTATAGTAATATTTCATCGCTTAGTTAATACTTATTTTAATACTGGTGAGAAGAATTATACTTTTCCAGAACAATATTTCCCTTTAGGAGATTCTTTGGTAATCTATGCACAAGCAAATTCTCAAATGCAATTTGGACAACATATTTATACTTATTATTTGAAAAGGCCTGGAGCTTATGGATTTGATCAAGAGGGAATAGTTAGAGAATATGTTGATTTGGAAATAGATAATAATATAGATCATAATAAAGCGGGAGTATATATTACACAGAATTTATTAAATGATGAAGATAAAAAATATTTTCTACAAGAATTTGTAATTCCTACAGCTGATACTT
>CANQCQ010000087.1 GCA_947589725.1 uncultured Bacilli bacterium
TATATATAGGTTCTTTAATGGAATTATGTCAGGATAAAAGAGGAAATTTAATAAATATAGATTATTTGGATGCTAGTAGAGTTACTATTAATTATGAGATGCCTTTATCTGAAATAGTATATGATTTTTTTGATAGATTAAAGAGTTGTACTAAGGGATATGCTTCATTTGATTATGAAGTAATTGGTTATATGGAAAGTAATTTAGTTAAAATGGATATTCTACTAAATGGAGAAATTGTTGATGCTTTATCTGTAATAGTTCATAAAGATTTTGCATATAAAAGAGGTAGAATAGTCGTTGAAAAATTAAAAGAAATTATTCCAAGACAAATGTTTGAAGTTCCAATTCAAGCTGCTATAGGTAATCATGTAATAGCAAGAGAAACAATAAAAGCAATGAGAAAAGATGTTTTAGCTAAATGTTATGGTGGCGATGTCACTCGTAAGAAAAAGCTCTTAGAAAAACAAAAAGCTGGTAAGAAAAGAATGAAACAAATAGGTAGTGTTGAAGTACCTCAAGAGGCTTTCTTATCTATTTTATCCACTACTAGTAAAGAGGCAAAATAATGACTAATAGTAAAGGCTGTTATATACATATTCCATTTTGTAATAATATTTGTTCATATTGTGATTTTTGTAAAATATTTAAAAATAATGATTTAATAGATAAATATTTAAAAGAGTTAGATAAAGAAATATCTATGTCTTATAAAGGTGATAGTATTGATACTATTTATATAGGTGGAGGTACTCCTAGTTGTCTAAGTACTGATCAATTAATAATATTATTTGAAATAATAAATAGAAGATTAAATACTAAAGATTTAGAAGAATTTAGTATAGAATGTAATTTTGATTCTATCTCTTATGAAAAACTTGATATTATGAAAAAATATGGAATTAATAGGATAAGTTTTGGATTAGAATCTATAGATAAAAATAATTTAAAAGTATTAGATAGAAATATAGATAAAGTTAAAGTAAAAAAAATAATTAGTTATTGTAAAAAGATTGGTCTTAATAATATAAATATTGATTTAATGTATGCAATATCAAATGAAGATATTAAGACACTAGTTGAAGATATTAACTTTATTAAGTCTTTAGATATAACTCATATATCTACTTATTCATTGATATTAGAAGATCATACTAAATTAAAAATAGCTGGTACTAATTATATTGATGAGGATATTGATAGAGAAATGTATGATTTAATTTGTTCTTCATTTAAAGATTTTGATCATTATGAGATAAGTAATTTTGCAAAGAAAAAAGAATATCGTTCTAAACATAATTTAAAATATTGGTTAAATTGTGAATATTATGGATTTGGTTTAGGAGCTAGTGGTTATGAGGAAAATGTTAGATATTCTAAAACTAGATCAATTACTAAGTATTTAAATGGAGATTATATAAAGGATAATGGTATAGAATATTTATCTATGAAAGATAAAATTTATTATGATATTATTCTTAATTTACGTACATTGGATGGAATTGATTTAGATTTATTTTATAAAAAATATGGTAAGGAATTAAAGTATTATTATAATTATTCTGATTTAGTAAGAAATAAAATTTTATCTATTAATAATAATAGATTAGCTATACCACAAAATTTATGGTATATTAGTAATAGTGTAATTGTAAGATTACTTGAAAATGAGGTAGTAAAATGAAGTTTGATGAGATGTTTAAAGATGAATTACAACTTATTAAGAGTGAAAGAATAAGAAATGCTTGTTTAAAAATGATTGGCTTTCTTCCAGATTATTTTTTTACTGTTGCTGCTGCATCAACTGGTAAATATCATCCTTCTTATGCTCAAGGAGAAGGTGGACTTTTAAGACATTCAAAGGCTGCTATGAGAATAGGTTATGAATTATTAAGTGATCCAGTTATTGGTGATAAGTATTCATCAGATGAAAAAGATTTAATGTTAATGGGTTTATTAATTCATGATGGTTTAAAACTTGGTAATCCTAAAGAACAATATACAAGATTTGATCATCCTATATTAATGGGATTATATATCAAGGAACATTCTAAAGATTTAGATGAGTTAACTGATTCAGAAATAGAATTTCTAGATGAAGTTATTAAAACACATATGGGTCCTTGGACTACGGATTATAATGGTAATGAAGTATTACAAAAACCTAAGACTAAGTATCAAAATTTTGTTCATATGTGTGATTATTTAGCTTCTCGTAAATGTTTATTAGTACCATTTGATGAGAATAATAATATAATTATTTAGAAGACTTAATGTTTTTTTTTTCTATTTAAGATGTGCTTGTTAAAAGAGGCAAATATTGATATTATATAAATAGTATGTTAGATATTGTATAGGAGAGATTACAATGACAAAGACAACTGGAAAAATAATAGTTATTGAAGGAACAGATTGTTCTGGTAAGGAAACTCAATCCAGGCTATTGGAAAAAAGGCTAAAAGAATTAGGAAATAAATGTGTAAGATTTGGATTTCCAATGTATGATACACCAACTGGCAAGATTGTTGGGGGAGCTTATCTTGGAAAACCAGAAATAGGAAATGGTTATTTTACTGAAGGAGCAGTAGATGTTGATCCTCATGTTGTATGCTTATATTATGCTGCAGATAGAAAATATAATATGTCAAAAATACAAAAGTATTTAGATGATGATTATTATGTTATATTGGATAGATATACTACTTCTAATTTAGCTCATCAAGGAAGTAAAATTCATGATAAAGATGAAAGATTTAATATGTATCAATGGATAGATAAATTAGAATATTGGCTTTTACAACTACCTAAACCTGATAAAACAATATTTTTACATATGCCTTATGAAAAGTCATTAGAATTAAAGAAAAATAGAAAATTTTTAGATGAGCATGAAAAATCTTCTGAACATTTAAAATTGGCTGAAGAAGCTTATATTGAATTAAGCCAATTATATAACTGGGATAGAGTTGAATGTGTAAATGGAGATACTATTAGAAGTATTGAAGAAATCAATGATGAAATATTACAATTAATAAAAGACCTTTAAAGGTCTTTTATTGTGCATCTAATCTTGGTATATTTTCTAATAATGGTCCATTTTGATCAATAAATTCTGATCCTATTGGAGCTTTTGGAGTAATCTTTGTATTATCATTTATATTTTGAATTGTGTTTGTAGCAAGTAATTTTTTATCATCAAGATTATTATTAGGTGGGAAAACATTCGTTTCAACACTAGAGTTTTGATTAACTTGAATTGGTTGATTATTAATAGTTGGTTCAAGAGGTGGTGTTTGTACATTATTTGAATTAGTTAACGTACTAGTTTGAGCAAGTTGCTCAGTTGGAATAGTCATCTCTTGTAATGATTGAGTTTTAACTGCTATATCAGGAGGTGTTTCTGTATTCGGTGCTGTTATTTCGTTATTAGAATTTTGTAAGTTATTAATAACATTAGGTAGTTTTAACTGACCATTTTCATCCTTTGTAATGGGTTGATTAGTAGAAACATTCTCTTTTTCCTCGTTTTTATTTAAATCTTCATTATATTCATTAATTGTCGCAGTTAATTCAGATTTATAATCTTCATCTTCATCATTTTCCATTTCAATTACACGATAAACTTCTTCAAAATTTGTTATACCATTTAAGCATTTTATTAAAGCATCTTGTAGAAGAGTAATAGTTTTATCTGTATATACCATTTTTCTTAATTTATCTTTAGTAACGTCATTTAAAGTTAAGGCTGATCTTATTTCATCATCTAATTCAAGAACTTCTTGAATAGCTATACGACCTTTATAACCATTGCGACATTCACTACAACCATTCGGATTAGCATCCCAAATAGTTTTAACATCTAATTTTAAATATTTTCTAAATATCTTTTGTTCATATGGAGTAGTTTTTCTTTGAATTCTACATTTTGGACAAATTGCTTTAGCAAGTCTTTGGGAAATAATTCCAATTAATGCTGTTGACAATAAATAACGTTCAACATCCATATCCATTAAACGTTCGATAGTTGATAGTGAATTATTAGTGTGGATTGTTGATAAAACTAAGTGTCCTGTTATAGCTGCACGAACTGCAATTTGGGCTGTTTCAGAATCACGAATTTCTCCTATTAATATAATATTTGGGTCTTGTCGTAAAATAGAACGTAGGGCTGCTGCAAAAGTCATTCCAATTTCTGAATTAACTTGAACTTGATTTATTCCTTGAATATTCATTTCAATTGGGTCTTCAACTGTTATAATATTTGTTTGAGATTTATTAAGACACTGTAACATTGAATATGTAGTTGTTGATTTACCAGAACCAGTAGCACCAGTAACTAAAATAATTCCATTAGGAGCATCCATCATTCTTTTTAATTTTAATAAATTATTAGGATGAAATCCTAAACTATCAATTCCATGGAGAGATCTTGAATAGTCTAAAATACGTATTACTATTTTTTCTCCTTCATTTAAAGGT
>CANQCQ010000088.1 GCA_947589725.1 uncultured Bacilli bacterium
CTTGCCTTAAAGCAATTAACATTTATGATCAAATAGAAGATAGTAGAGTAAAAGCAAATGAATTATCATCTAAAATAGCTTTAGAAAAAGCAATATCAGATTTAGACCAAAGAGAAAACTATATCTTAAATCAAAGATATATAATTGGCAAAACCCAAATGGAAATAGCTAAAGAATTAGATATTTCCCAAGCTCAAGTATCCAGACTAGAAAAAGGTGCTATAAAACAACTTCAAAAGGTCTTAAAGTAAAAATCATATATATAAAATATTTGTAATATAATTAATAGAAAAGAGGTATATATGAGATTATCTGATTTACAAAATAAAAAAATAATAAGTACTTCTAATGGCAAAAACATAGGTTCAATAATAGATGTTTCCATAAATAAGAATGGTCAAATAGATTCATTTATTATAGAATCGTCCAAAGGCTTATTCAATTTAAACAAGGACTTAGATATAAAAATCTATTGGAATGAGATTGAAAAAATAGGGGAGGATGTTATATTAGTAAAAAAAGAATACTAAAATAGTGTTATAATAATATTGAGGTGCAGTATATGAAAACAATAGAACTTTTAAATAATAATTACCAATTAATAAGAAATGATAAAGATTGCTTTGATTATGAAGAAATAAAAAATTTAGTAACTGACTATTTTACTGACTATGACTATATATTTGGAGATTTTGCCTACGATAAGGTAAGATTAAAAGGATATTACGATACTAATAATAAAAAAGCAACTAAAATAAATGATATAAAATATCTTGAAGATTATATAAAAAACTATTGTAGCTATGGATCTAGAACCTTCTTATTAAAAAAAATAAAGTAAACTACTTGTTTTTAAATCATTTTATGATAAAATGGTATTATATGAATAATAAGGGAGGATAAATTATTATGGAGAATACGGAAAATCAAGTAAATGAAAAGCAAAAAATGACAATAGTTAATGAAGACGGATCAACTGAAGAAGTAGAAGTTGTTGTAGCATTTGAATTTAAGGACACTAAAAAGGAATATTTAATTTATACAAAAAATGAAAGAGACGAAAATGATAATGTTACAGTGTATGTTTCAAATGTTGATCGCTCATCAGGAAAACCAAAATTATTAGGTATTGATGATGAAGAAGAATGGAATAAAGTAAAGGACGTCTTAAGAGAACTATCTAAACCTGAATAATTTTAGAGGAGGTTATTATTATGGATTTAAAAGCTATTTTAGATGAATTATTTTATAAAGAAGGAAATCCAAAATCTATTAAATTAAGAAAAGTATCTTTTGCAATGGTAGGTAAAAAATTTGATGAAATAAGACTAGCTCAAGCTCAAAACAATTTAAATAAAGCTAAAAATAATTTAGTAGAAACTCAACTTACTAGAAGTGAGATGAGAAATGGTGATGGTGATACAATTTTAGCAAGAAGATCAAAGGCAGTTGCAAAATTGGAAGAAAAGGTTACATTTTTAAATACTTTAGAAGAACCAGAAGAAAATTTTGTTAAGGCAAGAGCAATTAAATTAGCTAGTAACATGAAAGATAATTTAGATTTAAATATGTATGGCTTATTTTCCATTCTCAATAATAAAAAAGAAGAAATATTTAATGACCAACCTCAAATAGATGATGTAGAAGAAGAACAAGAAAAACTAAATAAAAAGATTGAAAATATTCAACAAGCAACAGATGATAATAAAGTAGAAAATGACAACTTTGAAAATGTCACTGTTGAAGATGCAAAGCAATTAATAGATAACAGTTTCTCTCAAGAAAAAGAAAACAATGATTCTTCACTTTCCGAAAACATTGTAGCAGATATCATAAATAATGAATTTAAAGAATCAGATAATCATACATCAACAATTTCTCCTATTGAAAGTATCATGCCTAAAGAAGTAGGTAAAATCTTACCAGTAACAGGAATGAATGTTGATGTATTTAATAGAAATGAAGAAAAAGAAGAAAATATTAAAGATGAAAACAGAATAGTTCCTATAGTTGTCCCAGAAAAGACAGATTATTTACAAAAAACTAAAGATGATTTGAAAAAATTAGATAATTTGTATGATGATTTAGATAATACTGATGAAAATGATAAAGAAAAACAAACTGAATTGCATAATGAAATTTATGAAGTAGAGAGTGAGATTATGGAAAATAAAGATAAATTAACTGAAGAAGAAAAAATAAATTTAGAAAATTCATATAATTATGAGGAAGAATATGAAAATGAAGATTCTAAAGAAGAAATGTCTTTTGATTATAGTGATGCTACTGTAGATGATATGAAAAAAGCTGTTGATCAAGTAAAATCAACAAAAGATTTAAATGCAATGCTTGATAAAATTAATATGTTGAAAAAAGAAGAAGAAAAGACAAAAGAAAGAGTTGATAGAGCAATTGCAGAAGAAAGAGAAAAAGATAGAATTTATAATGAAACAATGAATAAAATGATAGAATTTTCTAATGCTCTTGAAGACAAATGCAATAAAAATCTAGATGAAGAAAATCAAAGTATTAATAGAAGAAAGCAAACAGAAGATGCAATAAATTCTATGCTTGAAGCTATGAAGAGTGAAAATAAAAATAATTCTCAAAAGAAGAAATAACTTCTTCTTTTTTTTTGCATACTGAATATAATTTAGTATGAAAAGTTTATTGATGTATAACTATAATTTTAAAAATCCAGTAATTTGGCAAATAGATTACAATTTTTATATAAAAGAAAATGGCGAAACCTACATTTTTAAACCCATTAGTTTAATTGACACTAAATTACT
The DNA here is from genome assembly GCA_947589725.1 of uncultured Bacilli bacterium. The sequence continues at coordinate 2,793 of CANQCQ010000088.1, forward strand.
AGATGAAGCTAATAAAGATAAAACTTATTATAACGTACTTAAAAATAGAGAAGATAATTATTTAACAAACTATAAAAATACTAACTATATATTAATTAAAATAAACAAAGATGTATCAATTACTGAAGAAGATATTCTAAAATTAAAAAAAGTTAATCCAAAAATAAATAATAATTGGATAGAATTATGGTCAAAAAAAATAGATTATATTAATAATACAATCGAAAATGATAATAAAAATGGAAAATATAACCATTTAATAGAGGCCCTTGATTACTATATAGGAATGGCAGAAAATGCTATTTTGTTTCTTGAATATAATAAGGACAAAGCAATAAGTAATTATTCCAGCTTTTGTAGAAAAAGAATAACAGATAGATTCTTTAGATATCCTGATAATATAATTATTGATGATAAAGAAAGAGATATAGCAGAATATATCAAATATCTATTTTTTGAAAAAAAAGAGTCAAATGCTCAAATATTACAGTTTTTAGATCACATTGATTATAAAAAAATTAACAAATATCTAGTTTATGCCAGATTATTATTTCCAACATACTATTTTGATTTGATAGAAAAAGAAAAAATTAATCAAAAGTATTCTAAAGAAGACATTGATTTTATTATAAAAAATTCAGAAAATTATGAATTACTATTATCAAAAATATCAGTAAAGTACTTTACTAATATAAACGAAGTAGACTGGTTAAAAAAATGAACTATCTTTTAGTTTCTAAGAAATTATTGAACGTTAACCACTTCTTTTACTTCAGGTATTTCTCCCTTAATCATTTCCTCAATTCCATCTTTTAATGTCACATCTATCATTGCACAATCTTTACAAGCTCCAGATAAACGAACATAAACTACATTGTTTTCATACTTTACAAATTCAAGATTTCCACCATCATTAACTAAAAATGGCCTAATCTTATCTATTAGAGCAATAATTTTAATAACTGTATCTTCCTGCATTTTAATCACAGAACAAATTATATCATATAGAATAGACAATATCAAATAACAACTTGTGAATATATTAAATAACTGATATAATAATAAAACGAGGTGTAATCATGACAAACATTAAAGTAAATGACATTGTAACAGGCATTGTAACAGGAATAGAATCTTATGGTATATTTGTTAATGTTGATGATTACAGTGGATTAATTCATATATCAGAAATTTCAGATAACTTTGTTAGAAATGTAGGAGATTATGCTATTGTCGGAGATCAAATAAAGGCAAAAGTGCTTGATGTGGATACTAAAAATAAACACTTAAAATTAAGTATAAAAGAATTTTATCTTGATAATAAAAAATCTAAAAGAGAAAAAATAAAAGAGACACCAAAAGGATTTACTACACTTCAAGATAATTTAGAAAAATGGATTGATTTAAAAATAAAAGATATAAACCAAAAAAAGTAAAAAAAAGTAAAAAAAACAGTAAAATTGTTGACAAACAAGCATTATATTGGTATATTTAAATACGTCAACTGATAATTTTTTGTATATTTCGGGCGATTAGCTCAGTTGGTTAGAGCATCTGCCTTACAAGCAGGGGGTCATAGGTTCGAGTCCTATATCGCCCACCATTTAATTTTTTTGTGCCGACTGGTATATGCCGACATAGCGTAATTGGTAGCGCAACTGACTTGTAATCAGTAGGTTGGGGGT
>CANQCQ010000089.1 GCA_947589725.1 uncultured Bacilli bacterium
GTAAAAGACAAGGTTTTAACGATACAAGAGGAACAATGTTTTTTGAGGTTGAAAGAATATTAGAATATCATAATCCTAAATGTTTTATGCTGGAAAATGTAAAAGGTCTTCTTAACCACGATAAAGGTAATACATTTAAAGTTATGCTAGACATTTTAGAAAATGACATAGAAGTAAGAAAAGAAGTAGGAGAGATTCAATTAACAGATTATGGTATTAGTGGTATCTGTGTTTTTAATTTATCTAATTATGTAGGTAGAGGTTTACTTAATAAGAAAAAAGAAGAAATTATAATAGATTTTTTACCTAATATTAATTATGATCAATTAATTAATTTTTTAAATAGAGATAAATCAATAAAAATAGTTTTAGATGGATTATTAAATAATAAGTTAGTAGAAATATTTTTGGATATTTTAAAAATAGATAGTTATTCTAAATATAGAGATTTAAGTACAAGTAGGAAAGATCAATTATTAAATATAATTAAATCTTCTAAAGTTTTAATAGAATCTACTAAATCTTTTAATGATGGACAAGTATCTTCTGGTGGTGTATCATTGGATGATGTTAATTTAAATACTATGGAATCTAAAATAGTTTCTAATTTATATATAATTGGTGAGTTACTTGATTTAACTGGAGATTGTGGTGGCTATAACTTAGGAATAGCTTGGAGAAGTGGAATAGTTGCGGGAAATAGTGCTCGAGGTGAAGATAATGCTTAGATTAAGACAAGTTAGGCTATCAATTACCGATAATGATTTAAAAACTAAAGTTAAAAATATTTTGAATATAAAAAAAGATGATATCAAAAGTCTAAAAATAGTAAGAAAGTCTCTTGATGCTAGAGATAAAAATAATTTATTATTTGTTTATGAGTTAGATGTAGAAGTAGTAAATGAAAAAGATATTTTAAGAAAGAAAAAGTCTAAAGATATTTTTAAATCTCCTAGTCTTATGTATAAATTTGTTTTAGATAATAAAACTAAAAGTAATGTAAGACCTATTATAGTAGGAGCAGGACCAGCTGGATTGTTTTGTGCTTATATGTTAGCAAAATATGGTTATAAGCCATTAGTAATAGAGCGTGGAGAAATGGTAGATAATCGTGTTAGGACTGTTCAAGAATTTTTTAAAACTAATAAGTTAAATATAAACTCCAATGTACAATTTGGAGAAGGTGGAGCTGGAACATTTTCTGATGGAAAGTTAAATACATCGATAAAAGATAGTAAAAATAGAATTAGAAAAGTACTTGAAATATTTGTAGAAAATGGAGCTCCAGAAGAAATCTTATATGAAGCTATGCCTCATATTGGAACAGATAATTTAAGAAGTATTGTAAAAAATATTAGGAATAAGATAATAAGTTTTGGAGGAGAATTTCGCTTCAATACAAAATTAACTAACTTAGTAATTGAAAATGAATCTTTAGTAAGTATAGAAGTAAATAATAATGAAATTATACCTTGTAATGTCTTAATACTAGCAATTGGACATAGTGCCAGAGATACATTTAAACTTTTATATGATAAAGATTTACAAATGTGTAGTAAACCATTTGCAGTTGGTGTAAGAGTTCAACATCCACAAGAGATGATTAATAAAAATCAATATGGCTCTAATGATTATAGTATTCTTCCTCCAGCTAGTTATAAATTAACTTATACAACAAATAATGGAAGAGGAGTTTATTCTTTTTGTATGTGTCCAGGAGGTTATGTAGTTAATGCATCTAGTGAAGAAGGATGTATTGCTATTAACGGTATGAGTAATTATATGCGAGAAAGTAATAATGCTAATAGTGCAATAGTTGTTACAGTAAATCCAAAAGATTTTGGACTTGAACCTTTATCAGGTATTGAATTTCAAAGAAAATTAGAAGAAAAAGCATATATTGAAGGTCATGGTAATATTCCACTTCAAACATATAAAGATTTTAAGAGAAATTGTATAACTGAAAAATTAGGAAATATTAAACCAATTATTTGTGGTAATTATACATTTGCTAACTTAAATAAAATATTTCCAGATTATATTAATACATCTTTAGTTGAAGGAATGGAAAATTTTGGTAAAAAGATAAAAGGTTTTAATAGAGATGATTGTTTATTACTTGGAGTTGAGTCAAGAACTTCATCTCCTATTAGAATTATTAGAGATGAATATTTTACATCAAATATAGATGGTATATTTCCTTGTGGTGAGGGAGCTGGATATTCTGGAGGAATAACTTCGTCAGCTATAGATGGAATCAAAGTAGCGGAAGCTATCGCAAGTAAATATAATTAAAAGGAAATTTATTTTCTTAAATAACTTTGGTATAATTTAAAGTAGAAGTTTAATATTATATAAAATTTAGGAGATTGCTTTATGATTAGATTAGTAGATAATATAGATAATGCTAAATTTATAACACATAGTGGAACAATGCATGCAGATGAAGTTTTTGCAACAGCATTTTTATCTCTTTATTTGGGAGATATTGATTTATATAGAACACCAGAAGTAGATATTAATAAATATCCTAATGCAATTATATATGATATTGGAAGAGGAGAATTTGATCATCATCAAATAGATAGAAAAGTAAGAGAAAATGGTATACCTTATTGTTCCTTAGGATTACTTTGGCAAAAATATGGTTTAGATTTTTTGAAAAAAAGAAATGTTTTATATGCTTTAGAAGTATTTAGTGAAATAGATAAAGATTTTATTGAAGGAATTGATGCAGTTGATAATGGTATTTTTCCTAAAGTTGAAGCAAAATTTAAGATTAGGAATATTGCTGATATAATTAAATTATTTAATCCTAGTTTTGGTAGTTTAGAAAAAGAAAATGAACAATTCTTAAAAGCAGTTGATGTTGCATCTAAAATATTTGAAGAAGAAGTTTTAAGTATAAGTGGTCGTGTAAAAGCAAAAAAAATAATAGAACCTAAAATAAAAGAGGCAATAGAAAAGCATTATTTAATTTTAGACCAATTTATGCCATATGAAGAGGCAATATTTACTAATGATTTAAATAAAAATATATATTTTGTAGTATTTCCTTCTAATAGAGGAGGATATAGTGCTAAAACAATTTATAATTCAGCTGATGATAAAACACCAAGAGTTCCTCTTCCTGAAGAATGGGCTGGTTGTGGCGTAGAATTACAAGAAGTATCTGGAGTTGTTGGAGCAACATTTTGTCATATGGGAAGATTTATTGTTAGTGGACAAACAAAAGAATCAGTTATTCAATTAGTTGAAATAGCAATTTCTAAAATGACAAATAATAATTGATTTATTCATAATAAATTGACAAAATAAAGAAGTAAAAGATAATATTAATAGAGGTGAGTAATTTATGATTAATTATAAAAGAGAGAGAATAAAGAATATACTAATTATAGGTATAATCTTATTAATTGCTATTATATCTACACATTATATATATTTTAAATTTAAGAATCAAAGTAATGTAGATTATAATTCTGAATCTTTAGATATAGTTTTTCATGAGAAAACAGGAGCAAATATCTCTATTAATAAAGTTACTCCAGTTACCAATTCAGTTGGTTTATCTTCAAAAGCTTATACATTTACAGTTAAAAATAATTTAATAGAACCTGTAAAATATCAAATAAAATTAGTTGATGATAAAGCTTTTATTGAAAATGATGGTTGTAGTGAATATTTAATTGGAAAACAATATTTAAGAGTATCAATAAAAGAAGATAATAAAGATAATAAAATTTATAATTTAAATGAATTAGAAGATGGATTATTACTTAATATAGAAGCTGATGCTTTAGAAGAAAAAAATTATTCAATTAGAGTTTGGGTTAGTAGAGATATAGATATACCTACAGGAAGTAATTTACATTATCATGGTAATATAAAGGTAGTTGAGGAATAAAATGAATATTGATTTGAGTTTATTAAGATTTCATGCAGTTAATAAAATTGATATTACAAATTCTTATATAATTCCCAAAAATTATTATGAAAGTGCTAATATAATAGAATTAAAAGATATAAAAGTTGTAGGCGAAATTACTTTAGTACCAACAGAAGATTTAGATGAAGCAGAATATGCAAGATGTAGTATTGATGGGAAGATTGTTTTAGAAGATTCAATAAGTTTAGAGCCTATTGATTATGATTATCATATTGAATATGATGATTTTATTGATGAAAATTGTAAAAAAAGTGAAAATTTACTTGATATATTCGCATTTTTGTGGGAAAATATTGTACTGGAGGTTCCCCTACAGTTTACAAAGGTTCAAGACCTAAAAAAATTTCAAGGGGATGGATGGAAGTTGGTTAGGGAAGATGAAGTGAAAAATACTAATAAT
>CANQCQ010000090.1 GCA_947589725.1 uncultured Bacilli bacterium
AAAGGACTGTCACCTATAAATTATAGGTTGCAATCCTTAAATAATTAAACTGTCCAACTTTTGGGGTTCAGTTCATTAAGATTGTTTTTTTATTAAATGTAAAATACTAATTATAATACTTCCTAAAAATGCAACTAACATATCTTCCATAGTATCAAAAACTCCTGTTGTAAGATGATGCTGTACATCCATCTTCAAAAAGACAAAAGCTCCAAACTCTATAAATTCCCATAAAGAAGCAATCATAAGAGAAAAGCAAATTATAAATAATGTACTAAAGAAAATATTTTTCTTATTGTTAATATTAAACCAGTCTAAAATAATTAAAGCTAATATTGAAGTAAATATTCCTGATAAAAAATGAATAGCTAAATCGTACCACCAAATACTATTATAAAAACCTACTACACTTCCTAAAAATTGTGCTAAAAATACAAATATTATATAAATAAATTCTAATTCTTGACTTATTTTAAATTTAAATATTTTATTTATAATTTTTGGAATAAATAAGATAAATATGATTGATGCACTTGGCAATAATCTATCATATGCACCTAAATTAAAATCTTTTAATGTATAGCATAAAGATATTAAAGATAGTAAAAATATTAACAAATTATTTAATTTTTTCATTAGTGTTACTTCCTTTATTTAGATATTTTTTAAAACAATGGAGCAAATAATCTTAAAATTGCTTGCCAAATAGATTTTATAAATCCCGTTTTAACATCTTTATCTTCTTGTTTTTTGCAATCTTTAAAAGTCTCTTCAAAATCATTACGTATATCTTTTAATGCTCTAACTTTTTCCATATAAATTCCATTTTCAAAATGTAGATATAAACTACGATAATCCATGTTGATTGTTCCAACAACAGCTCTTATATCATCTGATAGAAATACTTTAGAATGAACAAATCCATTAGTATATTTATAGATATTAATTCCATTATCATGAAGAACTTTAAAGAAAGAAGTTGTTTGCGTATAAACAATTTTTTTATCAGGAATACCAGGAGTAATGATACTAACATTTACGCCTCTTTTAGCAGCTCTACAAAGAGCATTAACCATATCAGTATCAATAATTAAATAAGGAGTCATTATATAAAGATATTTTTTTGCACTATTAATCATATTAATATATACATCTTCACCAATTAAATCTTTATGAAGAGGAGCAACTCCATATGGAATTACATAGCCATCTTCTTTAATAGAATCATCGAATGAATATCTAAATTTTGAAATATCTTTATCTTCTTGATTATTTGCATTCCATAATGATAAAAACATAACTGTCATATTAAAGATAGCGTCCCCTTCTATTTTAATAGCATTATCTTTCCAAATACCATATCGACTATTAATATTAATATATTCATCGCTTAAATTTACTCCTCCAGAAAAAGCAACTTTACCATCAATAATAGTCATTTTTCTATGATCTCTATTATTCATAAAAATTCCATGAAATGGACTTAATTTATTAAAAGAAATACATTTAATATTATACTTTTCTAATTCTTTTGCGTAATTTGATGAAAGTAGAGCAACAGTACCCATATCATCATACATAATTCTTACATCTACACCTAAAGCTGCTTTTTCCTTTAAAATATCAAGTATTCCATTCCACATTGTTCCTTCATTAATAATGAAATATTCTAAGAAAATAAATTTTTTTGCTTTCTTTAATTCTTTTAATAATTCAGGATAAAATTTTTGTCCAAAATCATAATAAGTAATTTTATTATTTGTACTTACATAATACTGTGTTCTATTAACTAAATATTGTATATTATCCAACTCTTTATTTTGAAGTTCTTTAATTATTTCAGGATCTTGATTAAGTTCTTTTCTATAAATATCTTCATACTTAAAGATGTTTCTCAATAATTTGTTTTTAGAATAATTTTTACCTAGAGTAATTAATAATATAGTTCCAAATATTGGGAAAATTAATATTAAAATAATCCAAGGGAGATCATTAGAAAGACGTGTACTATTTTTTAAAATGCCGAGAACTATTAAAATACTTAGTAAACTGTAAGCTAAGTTTATAATACCAAGATATTTATAAAAGAATAATCGTATAACAATAGCAAATCCAAATTGTAAAATTAGTCCTAACACAACAATAAAAATTCTTTTTATTCCATTTATCATAAATTTGTACTCCTTTATTTTATTTGTTTATTCTTCAGTAGGTATTATACAACCTTTTATAATTTTTTAATAGTATTAGTAAGAAATGCAAATCTTTAATATATGAGACTTTAACTCTTCATGTGAATGGGCAAATAATTAACTATGTTACTATTACAGTAGATTCTGAAAACTAAAGCCAAATAATAAATGACTATTATGAAATGTTGAATATAAATAAGGAAGGAGTAATTTCAAAGTTGAAATTTTTAAAAAAATTATCAAAAAAATTTAGAAAAGGCCTTTTAACATTTCTATAATATACATGGGAGGTAAAAATGGATGGTAAAGACAGGTTATCAAAATGAATTTGATTTTATTAAAGAAATTAACAAAAAACACTTTTATGAATTAAATCCGTTGCTTCAAGAATTGATAGAAACACTTTATCCAAATGTTTCATCTAATGATGTTATTACAGCTTATAAGTACGGACGCTACGCCAAAGTGGATATGGTAATTGAAATTGGAGAAATTAAGAAAGGAATAAGTATAAAAAGTGGTGCTAAAAATTCCGTGCATGTTGAGCCAATCAAATCATTTGTATGCTTTCTTAAAAATAATGAATTTAAAGAAGAAGATAAGCTACTACGATATTTATATTCTGACGGAACAAATAACAACACTGGTACTATAAGAGAATCAATTAAAGAATATAAAGAAAAACATTTAGATGATATTGCTTTAATAAATCAAGAATTAATTAAATTAAAGAAGTTATTAATCGAAAGGTTTCTAATTAAAGTAGATATTAATTACAAAGTTACAGTTGATGCTTTTATTGATGGAACACCAGAAGGATTTTTATGGGCTACAAAAAGAGAAGTAATAAATTATTTAATGGATACTGATTCTATTTCTCAATCAATTCATCTAAGCAATTTATTTATTCAAGAATGGAATAAGAATTTAAATTACAATCCTAAATATGAATTTTGTAGGGACTATATTCAAGTGAAATGGTATAGTCTATTTGATGATTTTATTAAAATTATGTGCATAAGAAAAAATACAAATCCGAATTTCCAAGCCTAACTACGTGGTACAAAAAAAAGAACTACTCAACAGATAGTTCTTTATCTTCTTATGGAGCGGATGATGGGAATCGAACCCACGTAGTTAGCTTGGAAGGCTAAGGTTCTACCATTAAACTACATCCGCACAATTGTTAATCGAACCTTAGCCATAAATTTCCGAAGACTAAGTCCCGACTAAATTCAGTAGACATTTAAAATTATATCAAATATATAGATTAAGTCAACATTTTTTTGCTAAAAAAGCTAAAAAATGCATATTATATGGTAAAATTATTATAATTAAGTATTTTTACAAGGAGGATTAACATGAAAGTTGTAGCTTGTGACTTTGATAATACATTATATGTTAAAGATAAAGATATTTTTACTAAAAATTTAGAGCAAATCAAAACTTTTATTGATAAAGGCAATATTTTTATAATTATTACAGGAAGAAGTTTTACAAACATTAATAATATGATTAAAGAATATAATATTCCTTATAATTTTTTGGTATGCCAAGATGGGGCCACTATCTTTGATAATAAAGGTAATTGTCTAAAAACAAATTTTTTAGATAAAGAGAAAAGCAAAAAAATAGAGAGTTATTTAATACAAAATAAAATACCATATAATTTTGAATCAGCATTTAATGATAATGACATTATAGACAATGCTGTTAAAATTACTATTACTATAAATTCTGATATTGATTCTAATAAAATACTTACCGATATAAAGCAAATAGAAAAAGTTTATGCCTATATAAGCAGTAAACATATTAATGTTATTGATGATTATATTAATAAAAGTAAAGCAATCGATTATTTAATAGCTAATAATTATATCAGTAATAATATAAGTGTTATAGGTGATGATATAAATGATTATGAAATGCTTTTAAAATATGATGGTGTAGTTATGAAAAAACATGACTTTATACTTGATCCTTTAAATAAACCACAAATTGATACAGTTTATGAATATTTAGAAAAAATAATTTAAAAAACTTAAAAAAAACATATTATTATGCTATTATATATAATAGGTGATGATATGT
>CANQCQ010000091.1 GCA_947589725.1 uncultured Bacilli bacterium
AAAGGACTGTCACCTATAAATTATAGGTTGCAATCCTTAAATAATTAAACTGTCCAACTTTTGGGGTTCAGTTCATTTTTATTGCTTTTTTTTACTTTGTAGTGTATCATTAAAGAGAAATTTTAAAAAATGGAGTTGAATTATGCAAAAATTAAGAAATTCTAATATCGAATTATTAAGAATCATATCTATAATGATGATTGTACTTGGTCATTATACAGTACACAATGGAATAGAAAATTATATGTTACCTTTAGGATTTAATAGATATATTTTAGAAATATCTTCACTAGGTAATTTTGGAACTATAATATTTGTAATTATTACAGGATATTACTTGTCTAAAGAACGTGCGGGGGGGGGTATAAATTTAAATAAACTACTAAAACTATATTTACAAATAATATTTTATTCTCTCGGAATATACATTCTATTAGTTATTTTTAGAATAGAACCATTCTCTATAAAGGAATTAATTAAATCTTCTTTACCAATAACATTTAATCAATATTGGTTTGCGAGTGTATATTTTATTATATATATTTTTCATTCATATATTAATGTTATGTTAAATAATTTAACTAGAAAAAAACATCTAATATTTATAATGATAGGCATATTTATATTTTCTATATTACAGACTATTACAACTAAATCATATTATTGTAATCAGTTAATTGAATTTATATTATTTTATTCTATAGGTTCTTATTTTAGTAAATATGAGGATAATTTAATAAATAAAAACAATATTAAATTTCTATTAATATCTATTATTACTTTATTACTATCAGTATTATTATTAGATATTATTGGATTAAGGAAAATATATTTTGCCAAGCACTCAATACATTTATTTAGTAGACATTCATTTATAGCAATTCTATTCTCAACTTCTCTTTTTAGTATATTTGCAACTAAGAAAGAGTATAGTAACAAATTAATTAATACAATTTCATCTTGTGTTTTTGGAGTATACTTAATCTCTGATAATAATTTTATAAGAAAATTATTATGGATTGATTTATTTAAAAATGCAAATTATGTCTTATCCAATTATTTAATACTACATATAATAGTAAGTTTAATTTCTACTATATTTGTTTGTTTAATAATTGAATATATAAGAAAAAATGTAATAGATAAAATGTATGATAAATATATTAAAAGATTTGTAGATATAGATTTAAGTGGTTTATAATTATACTGTTGATTTTTAAAAAGATATAATTTATTATTAAAGAGTAGCTTTAAAGAGGTGTTTATAATGAGTGAAAATGAAAGAATTGAATTAGCAGAACTTTTATTTCCAAATATTACTAAAACAAGAGAATATTATGAAAGTAAGTACCCTAAACGTAATCTAGATGAAAATCAAATGGTTACAAGATATGGTCCTTCTCCAACTGGAAGTGTTCATTTGGGAAATCTATATTCTGCATTTTGTGATATGGTTTATGCAAGACAAAGTAATGGGGTGTTTTTTTTAAGAATAGAGGATACTGATCAAAAAAGAGAAGTAGAAGGTGGAGTAGATAATATTATTTCTGTTTTAAAAGGATTTCAAATAACTCCAACAGAAGGACATGGTTTTGGAGGAGAATACGGACCATATATTCAAAGTGAAAGAACAGAAATATATCAAACTTTTGTTAAGGAATTAATAATTAGTGGAGATGCCTATCCATGTTTTATGAGTGAAAAAGAAATTGCAACTATAAGAGAAGAACAAGAAATAAATAAAGTTCAAATTGGTATATATGGAATGTATGCTCAAGATAGAGACTTATCACTAGAAGAGATTAAAAAACATTTAAATAATCATGATTCTTATGTAATTAGATTAAGATCAAAAGGTGATCCAAATAAAACAATTGAAGTAAATGACTTGATAAAAGGAACACTAAGATTTCCTGAAAGAAATCTTGATGATGTTTTACTAAAGAAAGATGGAACACCAACATATCATTTAGCTCATGTTGTAGATGATCACTTGATGAGAACTACTAATGTAATAAGAGATGATTCATGGGTATCATCTATCCCTCTACATATTCAATTATTTAATTTATTAGGTTTTGAAGTACCAAAATACGCACACATTGCACCTATTACTATAAAAGATGCAGAAACAGGAGCGATAAGAAAACTATCTAAAAGAAAAGATCCATGGGCAGGAGCTAAGTTCTATGAAGAAAGTGGAATACCACTTGAAGCTCTACATTTATATTTAGCAACTATTACAAATACTAATTTTGAAGAATGGTATTTAAATAATCCTACTAAGTCTATTAGTGATTTTAAATTTAGCTTTGATAAAATGGCTATCGGTGGAACATCTTTTGATGAGGCAAAACTAACAAATATTTGCAAAACTTACTTTTCTAGAAAAAGTGCTACAGAAGTGTACAATGAAACTTTAAATTATTCTTTAAAATATGACCCTGAATATGCTAAACTATTAATAGATAATAAAGAGTTGATGATTCAATTCTTAAATATTGAAAAAGATGGTGATAGACCTAGAAAAGATATTGCTAAATACAGTGATGTAAAAGAAGAATTTAGTTATGCATTAGATGAGCTATTTATTAAAGAAAATTATTCTAAATTAGAAAGTGATAAAGAATACGATTTAAATCTTATTAAAGAGTATATGAAAATACTAGATTTAAATCAAACTAACGAAGAATGGTTTAATAATATAAAGGAATTCGCAGCTAATCATGGATATGCAACAAGTCCAAAAGAATATAAAAATAACAAAGAAGAATATAAAGGTCATGTGGGAGATGTGTGTGAAGTGTTAAGAGTTATTATTACAGGAAGAACTAAGTCACCTGATTTGTTTTCTATAATGAAAATATTAGGTAAAGATAAAATAAATAAAAGAATAGAATTATACGAAAGATATATTACAAAGTAATATGTCTTTTTGTTGGTTAAAAAAATGATTTATTTATATAGACAATATAATTATTTTATGATAAAATATTGAGGAATTCATGGAAAGGGGATTAAAAAATGGAAGAAATCAATTTATTGGAAGTATTTGATTACTTCAAATCAAAAATAGTGTGGATAATAGCGTGTGTAGTAGTAATGGTTGTTGCAGGGAATATTTATACAATAACAACTAGAGTACCAATGTATAGAAGCAATTCAACAATAGTATTAGTTAGTGAACAAACTTCACAAAGCGATGTTAGTATGAATACTAACTTAGTTAGTACATATTCAGAAATTATTAAAAGTAGAAGAATATTAGCTGAGGTAATAAAAAACCTAGAACTTGATTGTTCTGTATCAGATTTAGCTAGTAGAATTTCTTTAGGAACAACCCAAGGTACACAAATAATTACAATTACAGTATCTGATAAAGAAGCAATAGAAGCTAAAAATATAGCAAATGAATTATCTAAAGTATTTGCTGAAGTAATTCAAGATATTTATAAGATCGATAATGTAACAATTCTTGATACAGCTGTTATTGCAGATGCTCCATATAACTTAACATATGCCAAAGACAATATAGTTTATATAGCGGTAGCTTTAATACTATCATGTGGAATTATATTTGTTATATTCTACTTTGATACAACAATAAAATCTGCTGATGTAATTGAAAATAAATTAGGTCTTACTGTTTTAAGTGTAGTACCTGAAGAAAGAAGGGCTAAATAATATGAGTAGTGAATTAAGATTAAGTTCAAATCCAAAATCATCTTTTAGTGAATCAATAAAAACAATAAGAACAAATTTAGCTTTTTCATCACTAGATAAAGACTTAAAAGTTATAATGGTAACTTCACCAGAAAGTGGAGATGGAAAAAGCTATATATCAGCAAATTTAGCAGTAGCTTATGCCCAAGAGGGTAAAAATGTTTTAGTAATTGATGCCGATTTAAGAAGAGGACGTCAACATGAAATATTTGATGTATTAAATACAGTTAATGCAGGATACTCAAATTTAATACTTAATTATCGAGATGAAGTAAATATTGAAAAGTCCTATGGAATGGAAAGTTCTTTAGGTAAAGAAGAATTTTTGAAGTCTTTTGATATTAACGAAGCGGGCTTAAGTTCTGACGAGGCTATAAGTCTTATTCAAAAAAATGGATTAAATGAAATTAAACAAGCAAAGCCTAAAAAATGGTACAACTACTTTTTTGAAAGCTTATTTAGTCCTTTTAATAGTATTTTATTAGGAATCGCTTGTATTCTATTTTATACAGATGTATATCTAGCAGAAGTTCCTAGCTATGCAAATATTATT
>CANQCQ010000092.1 GCA_947589725.1 uncultured Bacilli bacterium
CAATATCTTCGCTCTTTTTAGGATATCTATTATTAACTTCTACTTTTGTAACTTTTAATTCAACATCTATCTCGTAAGTCTTTTTATCAATTACTTCTTGATTGTGTGTCTTACCATCAACTAAGTCATAGTCACCTTGGATTTCTACAGTATACTTTCCAGGAGTAGTAGCATTCTTAAATGTTACATTAGTGCTATCTTTTGAAACTTCCTTAGTTTCTATAACATTTCCATTATAATCTTTTAAAACAACATATACTTTATTTAGTACATTATCTGAATCTATAATTTGATAAGTAACATTAACACTATCTTTATCAGTATCAACACTAGTTTTTAAATCTTTAACTTTTGGAGCATCTTTAAATATTTCTATATTATTTTCTACACCATCAGTTAAATGCCTACCATTTTCAAGAACAACTTCTTCAATGTGAAGAGTTCTCTTTTTAGGACCTTCAAGTGGCATTTGTACTGTATAAAAATTCCCATCTTTAACAGCTTCATATTCTACTCCATCAATTATTACCTTAGAAATATTATGTTTTGAATTATTTGTACTAGTAAAAGTTAAAGATACAAATTCTCCATTAGAACTTAAATCCTTAATTTTTAAATCTTTAAATACAAATCCATAATCAACAGTAACATCTATAAATTCATTAATAGGTGTTTCACTTCCAGAATTCATAGAACCAGTAATATCATTTAACTCATTAGTATCTAAATCATAATCAAATTCAACAATTACTTTATATTTTCCGTTTTTATCAAAATCAAGAGTATATTTATTTTTACCTTCTGTGATATTTTTAACTAATACTTTTTCATCATTAGAATTTGTAATAGTTAATTTACCTTGAGTTAAAGAATCATTAAAATTAACATCAAATGAAATTACAGGCTTATCTTTACTTTCATCAAATTTAAAATTAGTAACTGTTGGTTTTTCTTTTAATACATCTACAGTTATCTCTTTATTAACCTTAGTTGTTGCTCCCAAATAAGTAATTCCTGTTAACTTAATAGTTTCTAATCCAGATTTATTCTTAACTGTATAAATAACTTGATATTTTCCATCTTCTGTTCTTGTATAATTATATTTTTCATTATTGATAATAAATTCATCTGGAACTAAAAGTGAATTAGTTTCAATTTCATAAGTTAATATAACTTGCTCATTTTTCTTAGGGTACCTATTATTAACTTCGACACTTGATACTTCTAAAGAAACGTTTATTTCTAATTCTTTAGATGCAAGAACATCTTTGTTGTGAACTTTACCATCTACTAAATCAAAGTCTCCTTGAATTTCAACAGTATATTTTTCAACATTTTTAACTCCATCGAAAGTAACTGTTGTATTATTTTTATCAAATTCTTTTAATGAAATGATTTTTCCTGTGTAATCTTTTAAAACAACATAATGCTTAGTTAATAATTTATCAGGATCTACTATTTCATAAGTTACTTTAACAGTATTATTTTTAGTATTTAATTTAACATTAAAATTATCTATTTGAGGACTGTTTTTAAAAATCTCAAATGAAGCATCTACATTATCAGTAAACTTTTTATCATTTTCTAATACAATTCCTTCAATATGTAATTTTCTATTAACAGGTCCTTCTAAAGGAACGTCTGCAAAATATTTATCCCCATCTTTATAAGTAGAATATTCTACGCCATCTATTATAACTTTTGATACATCATAACTAGATTTATTTGTACTTTTAAACTCTAATATAACGCTTTTTCCTTCAGGATCTATTTTATTAATAGAAGCATCCTTAAATACAAAACCATAATCTGTTATAATTTCTATTTCACGATTAATAACTTTTTCTGAAATATTATTTACATCTCCAGTAAAATAATTTAACTCATTTGTATCTAAATCATAATTAATAGACAAACTAACATTATATTTTCCATTTTCTTTTATATCTAAAGTATAAGTATTTTGGCCTTCTTTAATTTCTTGTGTAAATACTGTTTTTCCATCTTTATCAACAACAGATAATAAGCCATTAATTAATGAATTATTTCCTACTATATCAAAAGTTATTGTAGGTTTTTCATCATCATTAAATTTAAAGTTAGAAACTACAGGCTTATCTTTTAATATATCTACATAAACCTCATAATTAACATCCACTTTTTTATTATTAAAGTTTATTTTAGATACTGTAATCTTTTCAAGTCCACTCTTATCACTAACCTTATAATTAACTTTATATTTACCATCACTTATTTTGAAGCAATTATACTCTGAATTATTAATAACTATACTTTTTACTTCTTCATTTATATTTGTATCAATATCAAAATATAATTCTACCATTTCTCCCTTAAGTGGATAATAATTTGAAGATACACCAGCTATTATTTTAGCAGTTTCTTTTTCATTAGTATTTTGTGTGTTTTCAGTAGTTTTTTCATTTGCATTATTATTTTCAACACTAGTATTAGTAACATTAGTATCTATAGTACTATTTGTGTTACTAGATTCACTTTGTTCATGCTTATATACAGTTTCTGAATTTTGTACATTTAAAAGATAATCTATAGAATTTTTTTCATATTTTTTATCAGTTAATAGTAATAAAGCAATTATTACTACTAATAAAAATATACTTGCACCTGAAACAATATTTATTTTATTTTTATTATCACCTACATATTTTACATTGAAAACAATTAATCCAACAGATAATAATAAAGTAATTATTGCTATAGTAAGACTAGCAATTTGTTTATTAGTCATACTACTAGCATCAAGAATATTAACAGTTATTTCTCTATCCTCTAACTTATTTTCTTCTTCACCATTATTAAAAGAAATATTTCTAAATTTTAATAATGTATCTTTAACAGATGCACTTTTCTTAACTTTAAAAGTTATTTCAACAACATCTTTAGTTACACTATTTTTTGTATTAATTAATACAAAACTTTTAAGTTTACTATCATAAGTAACCTTTTGTAAACTATTAGCACCACTTTTTGTATTACTAAAACTAGCCTTATTAAGTGGTTCAAGTACCTTATCATCGTAACTTAAAATAGCACTATAATCATATGCCATATTACTTTCTGGATTTAAATCTACTAATACAGTAAATTTATCACCTTTTTTAACATCATAGTTTTCTTTAGTTAGAGTTGATGCTTTAACATTTAACATAAAAATAGATATGATAAACATTAAAGATAGTACAAATCCTAACTTAATATTCTTATTTTTCATAAAAAACACCCATACTTTCTAAAACATGTATTATTATAATAGAAAACGCATAATTTGTCTATAAATTTACCTAAATTATTTTATGTTTTTAAAGATAATTTTTCTACTTAATTTTCCTAAATTTTATTTTATTAAAAATACAAATATTTTCATGCTTATTTGTATTTTAAAAGTGGCAAAGAATTAGAATTTTTATGATAAAATTATATTGGTGATTTCAATGCAGTTAGAAGATCTAAAAATTGAATATGATAAACTTCAATTAAAATATGGAAATAAAGAATTAGATTCAATTTATAATGGTGGTTGTAAAAATAATCCTGACGTTTGTTTTGTTTTTATGAATCCAACCGGAAGAAATATAGCATCTTCTAAAAATTGGAAAGGAATTAAATCTCCATGGATAGGAACTAAAAATATATGGGATTTATTTTTTGAATTAAATTTAATGAATGAAGATATTTATACAAAAATAAAAGCAATTAAAGGTACAGAATGGACAGAACAATTTGCCGAAGAAGTTTACAAAGATGTAGAAAATCACAAATACTTTATTACAAATTTAGGAAAATGTACACAAGTAGACGCCAGAGAATTACCAGACAATGTTTATAAAAAATATTTGCATTTGTTAGAAAAAGAATTTGAAATAATTAATCCTAAAGTAATTATCTTATTTGGTAATCAAGTAAGCTCTATTGTACTCAATAAAAAAATATCAGTTTCACAAGTAAGAAAACAACTTTTTGAAAAGAAAATAAATGGAAATACATATTATTTTTACTCTGTTTATTATCCAGTTGGTAATGGGAGATTCAATATCGATAAATCAATTGAAGACATTAAATGGATAATGAAAAAATTATGAGGTGACTATTAATCAAAGATTATTTTTGCATTAAAAAATCGAACTAAAAAGTTCGACTAAAATACAAAATGGAGCGAGTGTCGTAGTTATCTACAACTCTTTTCCAATAACGAAAGAGTACATATAATCTTCCGTTGTTAGT
>CANQCQ010000093.1 GCA_947589725.1 uncultured Bacilli bacterium
ATGTTCTCTAATTGATACTGCCAATTCTTTCAAAGCTTTTTCATCAAATACTTCTCTTGGTTGGAACCTATTAGGTATAATATCATCTAAATATAAGTATACTACTTCGTCTTTGCCATTGTTCATTAGGATCCCCTCTCTTTATTCTTCAATTACCCTATGTTATCATTATAAAACATTTTTAATGTTGTTTCAATATAAAAAAAGTGCACTTGGCACTTCAATGTTAATATATATTTTATTTGTTTTTTATAACTACTAAACTTCTTTTACTTGATTCTATAGGAAGATAAAACTTTTCTATTTTTATTATTTTATATTTTTTATTTATTTTATCAACTATAGTATCATTTAATTCTTCTTCAATATTTCCTTTCATAGCAATCATAACTCCATCTTTTTTTACTAGATGCATTGTATATGTAAGAAGTTTTTCAATATTGGCAACTGCTCTTGAAGTAACTACATCATATTTTTCCGCTAAATCTTCTCCTCTTACGTGTATAGCTTTTATATTCTTTAAATTTAATTGCTTAATTATTTCATTTAAATAATTAACTCTTTTTTGTAAAGCATCTACTAAAGTTACTTTTAAATTTGGATAAACTATTTTTAAAACCACTCCTGGAAATCCAGCACCTGTTCCTATATCACATAACGTATCTACTTTTGTTAAATCAATAACTTTTGCTATAGTTAAACTATCATAAAAATGTTTTAAATAAACATCTTCTTTCTCAATTATTCTAGTTAGATTAATTTTATTATTCCATTCAATTAATAAATCATAAAACTTTTCTAACTGAATTAATTGTTCTTTAGTTAAAGATATATTTAATTTATTTAATTCCTTAATAAATAATTCTTGATTCATTATTTTCCTTTCTTTCTAAGATAAACCATTAATATTGATATATCTGCTGGATTTACTCCACTAATACGAGAAGCTTGTCCTAAAGTTATAGGTCTTATTTCTTCGAGCTTTTGTTTGGCTTCACTAGCTAGATTAGCAACATCAGTATAATTGATGTCTTCTGGTATTGTTTTTTCTTCTAAAGATAGCATTTTTTCTGCTTCTTTATTGGCTTTTTTAATGTAGCCTTCATATTTAGCATTTATTTCTACTTGTTCTTTTTCAAATTTATCAAATGGTAAATCTATAAAATGTTCAATATTTTCCATTTTAATTTCTGGCCTTTTTAATAATTCAAATAAAGTTATACCATCTTTAAGTGGTGTTGAATTTATTGATAAAATATAATCATTTATTTCTTGTTTTGGAGTAATTCTTGTTTCATTCAATAGATTTGTTAACTTCTTAATATTATCTTTTTTGTTTTTAAATGCTTGATATTTATCTTCTTTAATTAAACCAACTTGGTATCCATATTCTCTTAATCTTAAATCTGCATTATCATGTCTTAATAATAATCTATATTCAGCTCTGGAAGTTAGTAATCTATATGGATCTTTAATTCCTTTAGTGACAAGGTCATCTATTAATACTCCTATGTATGATTCATTTCTTTTTAATATTAGTGGATCTTTTCCTTCTAGTTTTAAAGATGCATTAATTCCTGCAATTAAACCTTGTCCAGCGGCTTCTTCATATCCGCTTGTTCCATTAATTTGTCCAGCAGTAAATAATCCTTCAACTATTTTTGTTTCTAATGAAGGTTTTAATTGCTTTGAATCAATAGCATCATATTCTATGGCATACGCATATTTAAGTATCTTAGCATTTTCTAATCCTGGAAGAGAGTGAACCATTTGTTCTTGAACATAATGTGGCATGCTGGTAGAAAAACCTTGTAAGTAAATATCATCATAGTAAATACTTTCTGGTTCTAAGAATAATTGATGTCTTTCTTTATCTGCAAATCTTACTACTTTATCCTCAATTGATGGACAATATCTTGGACCTACTCCTTCCACATATCCACCATACATACTAGATTCTTGAAGATGTTCTTTTATAATTTCATGTGTTTTTTGTGTTGTATAAATCAAATGACATGGTACTTGATTATTAACATCATAATAAGCAATATTATCGAAGGAGAATGTTCTTTCTTCTAAATCTCCTGGTTCTAACGATGTTTTAGAATAGTCAATAGAAGCTTTTT
Source organism: uncultured Bacilli bacterium (assembly GCA_947589725.1). The sequence goes on from CANQCQ010000093.1 coordinate 2,127, forward strand.
CAATTCTAGGAGGTGTTCCTGTCTTTAACCTTAAAATATTAAAACCATATTCTTTTAATTTATTGCTTAAGAATTTTGAATTTTCTTCTCCATGTGGACCTCCTGGATGTTTATCTGCTCCTGTTAAAATAACTGATCTTAAATATGTACCTGTAGTTAAAATAACCGCTTGAGCAGAAATTTTAGTTCCATCAGCTAGTACTATTCCTTTGATTTTTTCATTTTCTATTATTAAATCTTCAACGAAGGCTTGCTTTATATCTAAGTTTTCTTCAGCTTTTAATGTTTTCAACATTTCTTGTGGATAAGTTATTTTATCAGCTTGAGCTCTTAATGCTTGAACTGCTGGTCCTTTTTTTGTATTAAGCATTTTTAATTGAAGCGTTGCTTTATCAGCATTTCTTCCCATTTCTCCACCTAGAGCATCTATTTCTCTTACTACTATACCTTTAGCTGGTCCTCCTATTGATGGATTGCATGGCATATCTGCTATATTTTTAATATTTCCTGTTACAAGTAGAGTTTTGTGACCTATTCTTGATGCTGCTAAACTTGCTTCGCATCCGGCATGTCCTCCCCCTACTACTATTACTTCATATTCCATTTATTTCACCTTCTATTTTCCTACGCAAAAATTTTCAAATAAATTATCTATTATTTCATCTGAATAAGATGTACCAATAATTTCTCCTAAACTATCAAAACAATCTTTTAAATCAACTTCTATTATATCTATAGGTTGTCCTGCTAAAAGTGATTGTTCTGAATCTAGTAAAGATTGATATGCTTGTTTTGCTAGAGAAATTTGTCTTGTATTTGATAAATATGTACTATCTTTTGTATTTATTTTCTCTAAATTAAATAATTCTTTTATTTTTTGTTTTAAAGTTTCTATTCCATTAATATCAGTTGTGTTAGTATAGATTACATTTTCTAAATCATTGTCTAAATCAATGTTTTTATTTAAATCATTCTTATTTACTACGATTATTCTTTGCTTATTCTTTGTCTTTTCAAGTATTTTTTTATCTTCTTCTGATAGTTTTTCATTATTATTTAAAACAACAAGTACTAAATCTGCTTCATCAATCATCGATAAAGACTTTTCTACACCAATTTGCTCTACTACATCATCAGATGTTCTAATTCCTGCTGTATCTATTATATTTAATAGAATACCATCTAAATATATTTCTCCTTCTACTATATCTCTTGTTGTACCAGCAATATTAGTAACAATGGCTTTGTCTTTTTGCAATAACTTATTTAATATACTACTTTTTCCAACATTTGGTTTTCCAACAATCACTGTTTTTATTCCATTTTTTATAGTTAGAGAATCCTCTGATAAGTTAACTAATGTTGCTAATTCTTCTTTCATTTTAGTTATTTCTTCTTTAATTTTTTCTTCTGTAACAACTTCAATATCATAATATTCTGGATAATCTATATTAACTTCTATTTGAGATAATAAATTTTTTAATCTATTTCTAAAGCTATTTATTAATTGTGAAGTTCTACCACTAATTCCAGAAATGGCTAATTTCCTAGCTTCTTCACTTTTACTATTAATAATATCCATAACAGCTTCTGAGTTAATTAAGTCAATTCTTCCGTTTAAAAATGCTCTTTTTGTAAACTCTCCAGGGGAAGCTAATCTTGCTCCATGATTTAATATTGTTTCTAATACTTTATTAGTTGAAATAATTCCTCCATGACAATTAATTTCTACTACATCCTCTGCTGTATATGTTTTGGGAGCTTTCATTATTGAAACTAGGACTTCATCAATTATTTCATCATTATCAATGATATAACCATAATTAATAGTATGGGAATTTACTTTTGTTAAATCTTTTCCTTTAAAACAATTATTAACTATTTCAATAGATTCAGAACCGGTTAATCTCACTATTGAAATTGCTCCTACTCCTAAAGCTGTTGAAATTGCAACTATAGTATCATTCATTAGAATCCCCTCCAATTTCGAACATATTATAACATATATTTCACATAAAAAAAGAAGAATTAATCCTCTTTTGGTTTAACCTCAATTGAAAAGTTAAAATCCACTCATTTGTGGACATAACTTATACAAATATAAAAGTGGACATAACATGTTCA
>CANQCQ010000094.1 GCA_947589725.1 uncultured Bacilli bacterium
CATGAGCAAGTTCTACTATTTCCTTTGTTAATTTTATATTTTCTTCTAACGGATAAGTAGATGCATCAATCATTACTGATGTAAATCCTGCTTCAATTGCCTTGCGACAGCTTTCACTGCTTCCATGATCTACATGTAAGCAAACTGGTATTTGAATATTTAAGTCTTTTATTAATCCTGTGACCATTCCATATATAGCATTATAGCCACCCATATACTTAGATGCTCCATCACTTACACCTAATATTACTGGAACATTAAGTTCATTACATTTTTCTAAAATATATTTTGTCCATTCTAAATTATTAATATTAAAATGAGGTACTGCATAATGTTCTTTCTTTGCTTTAGCAAGTAATTCTTTTCCATTAACTAACATTTCGTTCACCCAATTAAATCATAAGAAAAATAATAATTATTGTCAATTATTTCAACAAATATTTACTATTTAATTGTAAAGAAAAAATAGATATTACTATCTACTTTATCTTATGCTTTTTTACTATATTTATTTATAATTTCTTTTACTAAAGAAGTATATTCAATGTCTTCAGTTTTAGTATCTATATTACAAAGAGGTGGAAATAAAACGCACCAAAAATTGTTACCATTTCCTTCTCCTATTGTTATAACTAAAGACTCATAATTTCCATCCTGATAAGTAATTCCTTTATATACTTTTTTAGGAAAATAGTTTTGTCCATAATTAACTTTAACATCTTTTGTATAGTTAGCTTTTTTTAATTCATTATTAACTTGTTCAGTAATTTGAGGTATTTCTTTTTGAATATTAGTTCTTGCTTCTTCGATAGAGGATGATGAATTTTCTATTTCAAGTATTTTTTCTTTTAATGAGGAAACAATACTCTTTTTTAAATTTTGATCTGAGGATGTATTTGAATTTGCTACAACTCTAAATCTAATACTTTCATTTGGAATTATAATTTCTTCTTGTTTATTTAAACATAAAATTGCTATAATTGCTGCTATTACTATTAAACTTTTTTTCATATAAAAATCTCACTTTCTGTTCACAGATATAGTGAGATTAAAATTAATTTTTATTCAAATTTTTAAAAATAAATATCATTCTATCTTTTTCAGAGGCATCTTTTTTTACTTCTATTGTGACATCTTCCAATGTATTATTGATTATTTTTTTTATATCGTCTGCTTGTTGATACCCTATTTCTAATGCTATTAAGCATTTTTCTTTCATATGGCTTTTGATTGATGAGAATATTTTTTTGTAGCAATCAAGTCCATCTACTCCAGCATATAAAGATATGTGTGGTTCATTATCTCTAACAATTTTTTCTATCTCTTCATTTTCTTTTATATAAGGAGGATTGCTGATAATAATATCATATTTCTTTGTTACATTTTCCCACATATCGCTTTCTATTAAATTAGCTTTTTGTAATAAATTTTCTTTATTCAACTTTGCTACTTCTAAAGCTTCTTTACTTATATCAATCAAGTCAACAGAATTAGTATTTAGATTTTTTCCTAGAGTAAGTCCGATTACTCCACTACCACAACCTAAATCAATTATATCTAGTGGATAATCGAATAATTCATGTGCATATTTTATTGTATAATCTACTAATTCTTCCGTTTCAAATCTTGGAATCAATACATTCTTATTAATTATGAATTTATTGCCATAGAAATTAACATTTCCAATAATATATTGAAGTGGCTTTCCTTCTTTTAGTGCTTGTACAGCTTCTTTATATTTAATTACAACATCTTCTGGTATTATTAAATCTAAATAATTATATAGTTCTAAAACATTTTTATTTAAAAATTCCGCTAAAAGTAATTTTGCATGTACAGAATTTATGTGTTGTTTTCCTAAGACTAGTGCTTCTTCAACAGTCATTTAATTAGTTTCTCCTTGAAGCTTTCTTTTTTGATCTTCTTGTATTAATGCATCTATTATATCATCTAAATATCCGTCCATTACTCGATCTAGATTATTAGTTGTAAAACCAATTCTATGATCTGTTACACGATTTTGTGGGTAATTGTAAGTACGAATTTTTTCAGCTCTATCTCCAGTACCTATTTTACTACGTCTTTCATTTCCTTCTTTTTCTAAACGTTCTTGTTCTTGTAATTCATACAAACGTGTTTTTAAAACTTTTAATGCTTGCTCCTTATTTTGAATTTGACTTCTTTCATTTTGACAAGTAACAACAACTCCTGTAGGTAAATGAGTGATACGAACTGCAGAATCTGTTGTGTTTACTCCTTGACCTCCACAACCACTTGATCTATAAATATCTATTCTTAAATCATTAGGATTTATTTCTATATCTACATCTTCATCTGCCTCAGGCATTACTAATACTGTTGCTGTTGAAGTTTGTAATCTACCATTAGATTCAGTTACTGGTACTCTTTGTACTCTATGTGAACCACTTTCATATTTTAATAAAGAGTAAGCGTTTTTACCTTTAATAATAAATTCTATTTGGCTAAATCCTCCAGCAGTTCCATCTATTGAATTATAAACTTGATAACTAAATCCTTGTTTTTCTGCATATCTTGTATACATTCTAAATAGATCTCCAGCAAAAATATTAGCTTCATCTCCTCCTGCAGCTCCTCTTATTTCAATCACAACATTCTTGCCATCATTAGGATCTTTAGGAATTAATAATATTTCTAATTCCCTATCAAGATTTGCTTTTTCTTCTTCTAATTTTTTTAATTCTTCTTTGGCCATTTCACCTAAATCTGAATCTTTTAACATTTCTTTTGTATCTTCAATTCCTGATAGTACCATTTTATACTTTTTATAACAATTAACTATATCAGCCAATTCAGACATTTCCTTAGAATATTCACGAGTTTTATTAATATCTGCTAAAATTTCTGGTTTTGTTAATTCATTTTCTAAAAATTCATATTTTTCTAATGTAGCATTTAACCTATCTATCATATGGATTTTCTCCTTCCATTTTTTGTATTATAACATAAATATAAGTGAAAAAAACTAGATTATTGTTCTAGTTCTAATTCATCTTCATCTAAAATTACTAAATCTTTTAATTCTTCATTAGTATCATCATCATATTCTTCTGCTTCTTGATCATCATAATTATCTTCATCTAAATCTTCATCAGATTCTTCTTTTTCTTCAACAACTTCTTCCTCTTCGTCATCTTCTTCAGACACTTTAACTATTTTATCAGAAGTATGTCGACTTCTTAAATCCCAGCTACCATCTTTTAATAAGATAAATCTTTTATCAGTTGATAATGATGTATAGAAGTCTGCTATTTTATTTTCAAATACACTATTAGGTAATTCTAATAACTCAATTATCTTCTTAAATAAATCAGCTGTATTTAATGGCTTTTTACTTTCTTCTAGGATTAGACATGATATGTCTTTATTTGATAATAATTCTAATTCTTCTTTTGTCATTTTCTTAAGACTCATATATAGTCCCTCCTGTATCAAAACATTATATGTCTTTTTTTTCAATATGTTCTGTAAAAAAAATTATCACATAACTTATAACACATATTATTTACAAATACAACACTTTTTTACATTTTTTCTGGTACTTCTATACCTAATGTATTTAATAGTAACATATTTATATCATAAACTATTTTTGTTAATGTTAACCATGACTCTTTTTTTGATGAATCTTTTTCTATTAAAACTTTATTTTCTGAATAAAATTTATTATATATAGACGTTAATTTAAATATATAGTCTGTTATTTCATTTAATGATTTAGTTTCTAAAGATTTATTTAAAACAATAGGTAGATTTAATATTGTAAGGGCTATTTCTTTTTCTACACTACCGAATAATTTATGTATTTTTTTATAATTTATACCTACAGCTTTATTAAGAAGAGATTTCATTCTTATTGTTGAATATAAAATATATGCTCCTGTTTTTCCTTCCATATCGGCAAATTTATCTATTTCAAAAACATAATCTGTCTCTCTATATGGAAGAGAGTCAGAATACTTAAGACAAGCAATAGCTACTTTATTTGCAATAGATTTTTTTTCTTCTTCATCTTTTGTTTCTATGACAATCCTTTTATAAGTTTCTTCATTTACTAAATCAATTAGACTTTTTAATGTCATAACTCCGCCATCTCTAGTTTTATAAGGCTTACCATCTTTGCCATTGATAGTACCAAAGCCAAAGTGCATTAATTTACAATTATCTCTAACTAAACCTGATTTATAAGAAGCTCTAAAGACTT
>CANQCQ010000095.1 GCA_947589725.1 uncultured Bacilli bacterium
AATGGAATATCATTATGATAATTTTAGTAGAAAGATTCCTCATCCAAGTCTTAGAATAAGAAAAATGAAGACTAGATGGGGTGTTTGTAATATAAAGACTTATAATATTACACTTAATTTAGAACTTATTAAAAGAGATATTAAATATTTAGATTATGTAATAATACATGAGCTTACTCATTTAGTATATGGAGATCATTCTAATAAATTTTGGTCCGTTGTAGAAGAGAATATGCCTGATTATAAAAATTATCGTAAGGAGATGAGAGAGTTTTTATGATAATTACTAGTATTTTAAATGATAAAATAAAAGAACTTGCTAAACTTAAAAGAAAAAAGTATCGTGATTTGACTAATAATTTTTTAGTAGAAGGAGAACATTTAGTTGAAGAAGCAGATCAAGCAAATAGATTAATAGAGGTAATTATATTAGAAGGATATGATCATCCTACAGAGTGTAAGAAAACTTTTGTATCATTAGAAGTTATGAAAAAATTAACTGATTTAGATTCTCCAACTAATATAATTGGAGTATGTAGAAAAAATGAAACCAATGAATTGCTAGGTAAAAAGTTTTTACTACTAGATGAAATTCAAGATCCAGGAAATTTAGGTACAATAATTAGAAGTGCAGTAGCTTTTAATATTGATACTATAATTTTAAGTGAAAATACTGTTGATTTATATAATCCTAAAGTAGTACGAGCAACTCAAGGAATGCTTTTTCATATTAATATTATTTCTTTAGAATCTTTTGATGCTATTAATAAATTAAAAAAATTAGGTATTAAAATATATGGAACTGATGTTGTAAGTGGTGTTGATGTTAAGAGTTTAAGTAATATAGATAAAGAATCATTTGTACTAGTTATGGGAAATGAAGGAAATGGTGTCAGAGAAGAAATAAAAAACTTATGTGATAAAAATATTTATATTAAAATGAATGATAATGTAGAAAGTTTAAATGTTGCAATTGCAACTTCTATACTTTTATATGAGTTAGGTGATAATAATGATTAAAATAGGTAAGATAGTCTCAACTCATGGCATTAAAGGTGAACTTAGAATATTGAGTGACTTTGAATATAAAGATAAAGTTTTTGTAGTTGGAAATGAATTAATTATAAATAATAAACCTTATAAAATAAGAACATATCGTAAACATAAGAACTTTGACATGGTAACTTTAAATGAATATAATGATATCAATGATGTTTTATTCTTATTAAAGACTATTGTTTATTTTAGAGAATCTGATTTAAAACTAGATGATAATCAAATATTAGATAGTGAATTAATGACTTATAAAGTAATTAGTACTAATGGAATGATTGGAAATGTATTAGAAGTATTTTTTGCTAGTCCAAATAATAAAGTTATTAGAATTATGTTAGATAAAGAATATTTAATACCATATAATTCACCTATGGTTAAAAGTATTGATAAAGATAAAAAAAATATAACTGTTGAAATAATAGAGGGAATGTAAATAAAATAAAAATAACTGAAGAATTTAATGAAAAATTATATATAGATTTTGATAGTGGATATGGTTATAAATAATAAAGTTTATAGATTATAGGAGGTATTTAATGAGGATTGATATATTGACATTATTTCCTAGTATGTTTGATGGAGTATTTAGTGAATCTATTATTAAGAGAGCTAAAGAAGAAGGTCATGTTCAAATTAATTTAGTTGATTTTAGACAATTTAGTAATGATTCTCATAATAAGGTAGATGATACTCCTTATGGTGGAGGAGCGGGAATGGTTCTTACATGTCAACCTATATTTGATTGTGTAAAAAGCTTAAAAACAGAAGATAGTTTAGTAATATTATTAACTCCAGATGGAGAATTATATAAAGAGTCTTTAGCATATGATTTAGCAAGTAAAAAACATTTGATTATTATTTGTGGTCATTATGAAGGCTTTGATGAGAGAATTAGAAGTATATGTGATTTAGAACTTAGTATTGGAGACTATGTTTTAACTGGTGGAGAAATTGCTGCTATGGCAGTAGTTGACTCAGTAGTTAGACTCCTTCCTGGAGTTATAACAGAATCTTCTCATTTAAATGATTCATTTAATAATAATTTACTAGATTATCCCACTTATACAAAACCTAGAATATATGAAGGAATGGAAGTTCCAGAAGTTTTAATATCTGGAGATCATAAGAAGATAGCTGAATATAGATATAATGAGAGCTTAAAAAAGACTAAGTTAAGACGTCCAGATTTAATTGATTAGTGAGGGTGAAGTTATATGTATGCTTTAAGTCATATTAATAAGAAATTTAAAAAGAATAAAGTAGATGGTTATTTATTAGATAATTTAGATGGATTTATTATGACATCTAAGCATAAATTTATAATTAATAATCAAGTTATTAAAGATATTAAGATTGTTGATAAAAAGATGGCAAATAAATTGGTAGCTAAAAAAGTTTCTAAGTATTTTAATAAATTGATTAATATTCTTACAGAATTACTTACTAGTGATGATGAGACTGGTGATGATTTAAGAGAAGCTTTAAATCAAATTGAAAAATTTAGATTAGAAATAAAAAATAAATATAGATTATTTTTAAATAAAAAAGAGTTAGAAAATATGTCTAAGAAATTACTTGCTTTAAAAAAAGAAGCTTTTAATAGATTAAATGAAATAAATGAATATACAAATAAGTTTAAAAATGATAAATCAAGATAATGTTTTACTAAAAATTATTTTGTGTTATACTTTAGATAGAATAAAATAGGTGGTGATTTTAGTATGGAAGATACTACTAAAACAAAAAAGAAGTCTACAAATAAGAGTAAAAACAAAAATAATTATGATCCTAAGTGGAAAGCTAAAAAAGAAGGTACTACTAAAAAGGTTGTGAAAAAGACTAAGAAAAGTGTTCCAAAGAAAGATTCATCTGTTAATAAAGTAGATAAAAAAGTAACTAATAAGAAGATAGAGAAAGATGAGTCAGTAAAAGATACAGATCTTCAAAAAACTGATGTTTTTAAACTTCCTACACAAGATGAATTAGATAAGATTTATAACAGTTTAAAAAAAGAAGAATCAGTAATTCCTGATGATATAGAAAAATCTTCTCCTAAATTAGTTATTAAAAAGAGTCATTATAATTTCTTTAGTCGAATTTTTACAATTATTATTTTAATTTTACTTTTTATAGTACTTTGTATAATGTTCTTTTTTAAGGCAGTTGATTATCACTTAGGTGGATCAGTTAGTTATTCAGAATATGCATCAAATAATTATAAAGTTTGTAATGACGATGTAACAGTATATGATGGAAAAAGTTGTCTAGATAGAGACTTAGAATATGATGCCGAAAAAGTTAATACAATTAATACGACATTTAACTATGAAATTTTATATAATAGAAATTATAATTTTAATACTAGTTATTATGTAGTTTCAAAATTAAAGATTTATGATAAATATGATTCATCAAAGATTAGATATACTACTGATAATACTTTAGTTAGTTCTACTAAAATAAATAAATATGATAGAAATATTAACTTTTCAGTAGATGCAGTTGTTGATTTTAAAAATTATAAAAAGATTGTTGAAAATTATAAGAATGAAAATGATAATTACGCTAATGCTTTGGTAGAGGTTGCACTATATTTACAAGATGGTGATGTATCTAGAAAAGTATCTTATATTACTATACCTTTAACTGAAGAAACATTTGTAATTACATCTAGTAATTTATCTAATAGTAATCAAGTTGTGGTATCTAATAAAAAAGATATGACTATTGATCCTTTCTATATGTTTGTCGCAATTATATGTTTATTTATGGATATATTATTATTTACTTATTTAATTAATTTTATATATTTAGTTAAAAATATAGATAATAAGTATAATACTAATTTAAAGAAAATATTAAAAGATTATGATAGTATTATTGTTAATGCAACTTCTTCATATGTTATTTCTAGTAATTCTAAAGTTATTGAAGTTGAAAGTTTTGAAGAATTATTGGATGCTAGAAATTCTTTAGAGAAGCCTATTGTTTTTGAAAAAGTTAATGATATTAAATGTAGATTTTATCTTGAAGATGGTAATACTGTTTATGTATTTAAAATGAAAGATGATGGAGAATAGTTAGTTTAAGATAACTTAACTATTTTTTTCATATAATATAAAAAATATATTGATTTTTAAGGTGTTTGTATGCTATAATCTACTTTGTCAATGCGTTGATC
>CANQCQ010000096.1 GCA_947589725.1 uncultured Bacilli bacterium
TTTTAGCTTCACTTAGACCAAGTCCTCTAAGTCTTTTAGATATTTGTTTTCTATACTTAACATCACCTATATAGTCTCCTCTTTTAATAGAAACTTTAGGTAATGTAGATACTAAATTTTGATATCCATATAATCTACCTATTTCTTCAGCAATATCATTAATATTAGGATCAATATCTAATCTTCTTTTAGGAATTGTTACAATAAATTTATCGTCTTTTAATACATAAGGAAAATCAAGTCTATTTAATTCAACTTTCATATCTTCTTCACTTATTTCAATTCCTAATAATTTGTTTATATCATTTGGTACAAACTCTACAACTTTTTCATATTTTATTACTTTATCATGTTTAACTATACCTGATAATATTTTTGCATCAGCATATTTTTGTAGTAAATGACAAGCACGATTCATAGCCTTATCAGTATATTCATAGTTTAAACCTTTTCCATATCTTATTGAAGCTTCACTTTTTAAATTAAGATTATTAGCTGTATATCTTATACTTACTGCATCAAAGATAGCTGCTTCTATTAAAATATCTGTTGTAGATTCATCTACTTCAGTATTTTCACCACCCATAACACCAGCAACACATACAGGTTTATTACCATCTGTAATTACTATATCACTAGATTTTAGAATTCTTACCTTTCCATCTAAAGTAGTAACTTCTTCAGAATCTTTTGCATCTCTTACAAGAATTTTATCTCCTAATTTTTTCTTATCAAAGAAGTGAAGAGGTTGACCGTATTCTAACATAACATAATTAGATATATCTACAACATTATTAATTGGTCTCATACCAGCAGCTAATAGTCTTCTTTTTATAAATTCTGGACTTTCTTTAATTTTTACATTTGTAACCATCTTAGCTAAATAATAAGGACATTTACCTGTATCAACCTTAAGAGAGAAATGTTTACTTACATCATCTTTTTCTTCAATAAAATCATCTTTTGGTAAATTGACTTTTCTATTTAAAATTGCTCCTATCTCATAAGCAAATCCAATATGATAATAACAATCATTATTTCTATGTTTATGAATATCTAATTCATATAAAGTATCATCAAGACCTAAATATTTCATAGGATCTGCTCCAACTGGTGCCTCTTTATCTAATTCTTCAATTCCTCTTTGATATGCTTCTTCTGTTTTTTCTTCTAAGCCTAATTCATATAAAGCACAAATCATACCATTTGATTCTTGACCCCTAATTTTACTTGCCTTAATTTCAAAATTTCCAGGAAGAACCGCTTTAGGAAGAGCTACTATTACTTTTAAACCTTTTCTAACATTAGGAGCTCCACAAACAATTTGAGTTACTTCCTTACCAACATTTACTTTACAAACATGTAAATGATCACTATCAGGATGATTTACACATTCAACTACTTCACCAATTACTAAATTATCAATATGATTAGTTATAACTTTTTCAACATTTATACCAGATTCAGTAATTTTACGAGCCAATTCTTTTAAATCTTGATCAGATATATCAATATAATCTTTTACCCATTCTAGACTAATCATTTTCTTATTCAGCTTCCTTTCTATCAAAAGTTTTTATTTCTCTTAAATCAGTATTATATAATGCACGACAATCATTTATTCCATACTTTAACATAGTCAATCTATCTGCACCAAAACCAAAAGCAAATCCACTCCATACATTAGGATCATATCCACACATTCTTAATACATTAGGATGAACAATACCAGCACCAACTACTGTAATCCAACCTGTATTTTTACAAATATTACATCCTTCACCATGACAATTAAAGCAACTAATATCTCCTTCAACAGATGGTTCAGTAAATTGATAATAACTAGGATGAAATCTTGTTTGCGTATTTGGACCAAATAATTTTTTAGCTAAAACATCAATTGTTCCTTTTAAATCACTAAGTGAAATATCTTTATCAACAAGCAAGCCTTCAATCTGCATAAATTGATGTGAATGAGTAGCATCATCATCATCTCTTCTATAAGTCTTCCCTGGACAAATTACTCTAATTGGAACTTCTCCTTTTCCTTCTAACATAGTTCTAACTTGAACTGGAGATGTCTGACTTCTAAGAAGAATTTCTTCTCCTTCAATATAGAAAGTATCTTGAGCATCTCTTGCTGGATGACCTTTTGGTATATTAAGCATTTCAAAATTATACTTATCAAGTTCTATTTCAGGACCATCTACAACATCATACCCCATAGACATAAATACTTCTTCTACTTCCTCTATTAACTTTTCTAACATATTAGGAGCACCATTTATTACTTTTGTAGCAGGAAGAGTAATATCAATTGCTTCACCAGCTAGCTTTTTATTAAGTAATTCTGTCTCATATTCATTCTTTTTACTTTCATAAAAATCTTCAAATGTAGTTCTTAATTCATTAACTTTTTGACCAAATTCTTTTTTCTCTTCATTAGGTATATTTTTAATTTCACTATTAAGTTCTGAAATAATTCCTTTTTTACTTAAATATTTTATTCTTAGATTATTTAAATCTTCCAAGTTATTAACTTTTTCTAAGTCTTTTAATAACTCTTTCTTTACATTTTCAATATTCATAAATATTCCTCCTTAATTATAAAAAAAAACTATAAATATAAGGACGAATATTAATACAACCTCGTGGTACCACCTTATTTTATAGTTTAACACTATCTCTTTTCTTTTAACGCAAGAATTACGCTTATTATTAATAAGAACTCCTAAGACGAATTCATAAGACTATCCTTACTTGTTTACACCAACCACAAGTTCTCTTTAAAGTATTCATCTATTACTACTTCTTAATCATTGCCGATATCAATAATTATAGCACTTTTTATTTATATTTCAAGTTATTTTGTTAATTTACAACATATGGTGAATCACTAGTACCATTACCAGAAGTAAATGTAATACCCTTTTTTAAAGAAACTACAGGTCTAACATATAAAGCTCCATTCGCATTACCAATACTACCATGTCCAGATATCATACGAAATGAAATTTGACCATTGTAATAATTATGAGGAGTCATGAAATAAAAGCGTTCACCATTATATAAATAATAATCAGAATTATCTTTACTAAATACTCCTCCAGCAAGAGTTGCTTCTACTTCTGTTATTAAGCCAACCGGATATTTTAACTCTCCATTTCCATTAGTAGTTGATGTTGTAAATCTGTCTTCCAATCTTGAACATGTCAAATCAAGAGAAATTCTTTTATTTTTAAAGTCCGGACTTATAGACAAATTAGTATTAGGTTTAAAACTATTAGAAACTAATTCTCTACTATTACAATAAATAGTATCTTCTAATTTTTCTTCAAAATCCACCATTTCATTTGCAAACCATTCTTCTTCAATATATTTCTTTATTGTAGAAGGTGTTTTATTACTTAGCATATCATTTACTGCTTCTTCGATAAATTTTCCTCCAGTTAAATTAAAATAATAACTTCCTGTTTCATTAGCAAAAAAGTAGTATCTTATTGTAGTACATGAAGTATCACTATTCCCACAAGAATATCGATATCCAGCTGTCAAAGTATTTGTTCTGTCATTACTTAAAGTATAGATTCCATCATTATATGTTGCATTTGTTGCATATAAATCTGAAGTACCAACATTAGCTTCATAAACATCACCATACATATATCCAGCATAAGCTAAAGAATTATATGGATAATTAAAATGTACCTGAGGTAAAGTATTATCACTATATGTAAAATTAGCACATTTTCCGTCACTTGATGGTTCTCCATTAAAAATCATTTTTACTCCACCAGTATCAGTACTGCGAACTATTCTCCAACAGTAATTGGCAAACTTAACATTGTTATTAGTAACATTTCCACGATAATAATAAATTGGATAATCATTATTCTCTGTTCCTGCTCTTACATATACTCCTCTTCCATTAGTTGTGGAAGACACTTTAGTAAAATCTATTCCTGTATCACTATTTACATGTTCACTTTTGATATTATCAATTACTGCTTGTTTTTCTATAATTCACAATATAATTGATCTTCAACACAAACTGATTTTTCTACTGCTTCTTGATTTGCTTGACGATAATTTATATTAAAGCCAACATCTAATTCTTCTAAGTCTTCTGTATAAGACTTGTAATTTAGAGTTATTGTTATTGTTCTTTTTGAATTAGCTTTTAATAAATCTTTTTCATTTATTTCTATTCCTCTTTT
>CANQCQ010000097.1 GCA_947589725.1 uncultured Bacilli bacterium
ACCAAAGCCAACAAATTCAAGCTTTACATCGTCTCTTACTAAGTTAGCATATCTTGCTGCTCTAAATACTTGGTCAAAATGTAATTTTTGTCTTCCATCTACGCAGTACCAAATTTCATCAGGATCTAATTGTTTCTTTCTTTGTAATATAGTTGCTAAATCAGTAGTTTGATAAGAAAGAGAACCATTTGATTTTACAAATAGTAAAGGAGGCATAGGAGCTTTATCAGAATCCTCTGCTAATTCAACTATTTTAGCATTTTCACTATCTTTTAGAAGACCTTTATCTTCAAATATTTTATATAATTCAGTAAAATATTCAACTGAATCGCTTTCTCCAAGCCATAAATCATAATTGACATTTAATCGATCATATACTGCTTTTATATCTTCTTTTGATAATTCTATTATTTTTTTCCATAATTCATAATAACCTTTTTCTTTATTTTGAATTTTAGAAGTTATGATTCTTGCTTGCTCTAAATATTCTTCATCATCTTTGGCTTTTTGAGATGCTATGGGATAAATTTTTTCTAAATCAGCATTAGTTATCGGTAGATCTATATCATCATAATTACCTTTATAATTTTTATCAAAAAAAGCTAAATCTGGATACATTTTTTTAATTTCTAATTCGACAAGTCCTAATGGTCTACCATAGTCTCCTAAATGAGCATCTCCCCATACAGTGTATCCCATTAATCTAGCAAGTCTTTTTAAACCTTCTCCTAAGTTAGCGCTTCTTAAATGACCAACGTGTAATGCTTTGGCAACATTTGCTCCTCCAAAGTCAATAACAACTTTCTTATGATCTTTTTTATCAATATTATTATCAATATTATTCACTAAAGTATTTAATTGAGAAGTTAGAAATTCATTAGTTAATGTAACATTAATAAATCCTGGAGATGCAATATTAATATTTGTAAATTTTTTATCTTTTTCTAATTCTTTTACTATGTCTTTGGCTATTAATTGAGGATTTTTACCATATTTTTTAGCAAGAGGCATAGCTTCATTTATCTGGTAATCTCCTAACTCTTTTACTTTAGAAGGTAATAAACTAATATTGTCAATTTCATAACCTAGATTTTTTAAAGAATCTCTTAACTCATCATTTATTTTCTTTATAATGCTCATTTACATCACCTCTATAATATATTTCATTGGTTCTTCAAAAACTTTAAACTCTATGCAAATATAATTACTTTGTTTTATTATTTTGTTTGTTACAACATCAATTTCCATACTTAAATTATTCTCTTTTAAATTCAATTCTCCCTTAGTTAATTTACTTTCTATGAATTTATATTTAAGAGTCATTTTAGAATTTTTTCTAGTTAGAGTATAATCATTAAAATTAAATATTGCAATAGTTTTTAAGTCATCATTTTCAATATACTTTATTGTATTGTTATTTTTATTGTATATACATTTAGTAATAAAATTTAAATCTACATCTTTAGAATTTAATATAACTCTTATATTTTTATTCATAGGTACTCCTCTTTAAAAACTTAGTATAGATTATAACATAACAAAGGAGTTTTTTATACATAAATTTTTTGTTTTTACCAATAATAAGATTGAGGTTGATAAAATGAAAAAAATCTTTAAGTTATTTAAACTATTTGGTATTTTTATTTTTATTACTTTTATCAGTATTTTTATTTATGTTAAAACTTGTCCTAAATTAGAGATTAATAATGCTAATAATTTAATTCTTTATGATTGTAATAATAAGGTTTTTTTTGAGGGAAGTCAATCTAAAGAATGGACTAGTATTAAAAATATGTCTCAATATTTAATTGATGCCACAATATCTACGGAAGATAAATCTTTTTACTCGCATCATGGTTTTGATATGTTGAGAATAATAAAGGCTACATATGTTAATTTAAAAAGTGGACATACCACTCAAGGCGCTTCTACAATAACACAACAATATGCAAAAAACTTATTTTTAAGTTTTGATAAAACTTGGAAAAGAAAATGGGATGAAGCTTGGTATACTATTAGAATAGAAGCTAATTACACAAAAGATGAAATATTAGAAGGATATTTAAATACTATTAACTATGGGCATGGACAATATGGAATTGGTAATGCAAGTAAGTTTTATTTTAATAAAGAACCTTCTGAATTAACACTAGCAGAGGCAGCTATTCTTACTGGAATTCCTAAATCTCCATCCAATTATTCTCCTTTAATAGATTATGATCTTTCTAAAGAAAGACAATTAATTGTATTAAAAGCTTTAAAAAACAATAATAAAATAACAGAAGAAGAATTAGAGAAAGCTTATAATGAAGAACTAGTTTTTAAAACTGATGATGATGAGACAGAAGTTGATTCAATAATGTATTATCAAGACGCTGTAATGGATGAACTAGAAACAATACCAAGTATTCCTAAAAGTTTTGATAAAATTAAAGAATTAAAAATATATACAAATTTAAATATGGATATGCAAAAAGAATTAGAAACTAATGTTAAAAATACATTGCCTCAAGATTCAAAAATTCAAACTTCTGTTGTAATGATAAATCCTAATACTGGTGGAATTATAGCTTTAATAGGTGGTAAAGATTATTTGAAGTCTTCATATAATAGAGCAACTGATTCAAAAAGACAAGTAGGTTCAACAATGAAGCCTTATTTGTATTATGCTGCTTTAGAAAATGGATTTACTACAAGTTCTACTTTTACCAGTGAAAAAACTGTTTTTAATTTAGAAAATCAACAAAGTTATTCTCCTAAAAATTATAATGATATTTATGGAAACAAACCAATATCTATGGCTACAGCTGTTGCTTATTCAGAAAATATTTATGCAGTTAAAACTCACTTATTTTTAGGAAGTGAAGCTTTAATAAATGTAGCTAGAAGAGTTGGAATAACTGCTAAGTTAGAAGACATTCCTTCATTACCTTTAGGAACAAATGAAATCAATATTATAGAAATGGCTGCTGGATACTCCGCATTTGCTAATGAAGGATATAAAATTACTCCGCATTTTATAGAAAAAGTAGTTGATTCTGATGGTAAAATTATATATCAAAATAAAAATACTAAAGAATTGGTTTTAAATTCAAGTTTAACATTTATTTTAAATAATATGCTAACAGCTACATATGATTCTGATTATATTGATTATAATTACCCTACTGCTATTAGTCTAGCTCCTAAATTAACGCATAAATTTACATTAAAAAGTGGTACTACTGATGTTGATAATTGGGATATAGGATTTAATAAAGACATAGTTTGTGCAGTATGGGTTGGATATGATGACAATCAAAAACTTAAAAGTACTGAATACAAGTATGCACAAAACATTTGGTATAATGCAGTTGAATATTATGAAAAAGATAAAGTTGATAATGATACATGGTATAAAAAACCTAAAAATGTATCAATTGCTTTAGTTGATCCTATATCAGGTATGCCAGTTAATGAAACAGCTCCAAAGAAAAAGTTCATGTATTTTATTAAGGGTACAGAACCAACTGGTGTAGAATCTACATTTGATGAAAAAGAAAGTTATAGTACTGCTTCTTAGCAGTTCTTTTTAGTTTATGTACAAAATTTTTAAAAGTTTGATATAATTAGTTTAGTATTGGAGGAATGGTATGATAGAAGTATTAATATTAATTATAACTGTAGTTATAATATTAAGTATTATTTTAATAACATATAAAAACAAATTTAGCTTCGCTATATTAAAAATTGACGAGGCGGAAAATAATATAGATATTTTATTACTTAAAAAATTAGATTTATTAGAAAGAACGGCACCTATTATAAAAAAGGAATTAAAAATTGATGAATTTTTAACAGAACTTTCTGGTATTCCAAATGCTAATCTAAATCATTTTCAATTAAATGAAATATTAAGAGCTGAATATAATAATTTATTTAAAACATTAGATGAAAATGAAAAATTATTTAAGAGTGAAGCTCTAAATAGGATTCTTAGAGATTTGAATGATAATGAAGAAGCAATAATTGGTTCTATTAAGTTTTATAATGATAACGTTGTAATATTTAATCATTTGGTTTCATCATTTCCTTCAAACATTGTAGCTTTATTTCATCGTTATAAAAGAAAAGATTTTTATAATGATGAAGATAAAGAAATGTATCAAATACTAGCTGAATAGAAATAGGA
>CANQCQ010000098.1 GCA_947589725.1 uncultured Bacilli bacterium
TTACCACAGTTAGGGCAATAATTACTATTAGAACTGCTTCCATTGTGTACAGCATTATTAACAGCTCCTCCAAACATACCTCCAGAAGTCATATTCATCATACCAACACCCATAAAGCCATTCATAGCTCCACCTTCATTTTTAGCGGCATCTTGAACAGCTTGACCATAGCTTCCAACAAGAGCACCTTGTTGCATATAACTATTAGATGATAATTCATAATTATCAATTTTCTTATTAGACTCTTCATCTAGGGTAACAGATTCCACAACAAAGCTAACTATACTTAAACCTCTAGATCTAATTGGTTCATCAAAAACTTTTTCTGATAACATTTTCTTTATCTCATCAGTACTACTAGGTAACTCTAATACTGGTATTTTATGATTAGAATTTCCAAGTTCATTTAATACATTTTGAAAAGCACCAATTACCTCAGCTCTCATTTGTTCTACTATTTGCTCTTTTCTATACTCATCAGCACTACCAGCAACCTTACTCATAAATAAAGAAGGATCAGTAATCTTAAAAGTATATTTACCAAAACATTTAACATTTACTCTTAAAGGAGTAAGTTCATTAGTCATTTGATTTGGAATTGGATGAGACCAATCTTGATAAGGTACTGGTGCAGGAGTACCATAATTATTGTTCATTATTTCTTTAGCATTTAAATAATAAACTGCTTGTTCCTTCCCTGTTGCTCCATTATATGTAAATCGAGTCCACATATCTTTAAATACTGCTCCAAAATCACCAGCAAAAAATGATGGAGTAGTTGATTCATCAAAAATATATATTCCCTCTTCTGTTGTTGCATCTAAAACTTTTCCATTTTGTAAAATTACAATCATCTCTCCTGGAGAAACTTGAATAGCACTATCTTTAGAAATAACACCATTTTTTGTAGTTACCTTTTTCATTAAGATATCTTGACCTAAATCTTCACATCTTATATACTCTTTCCATTGATCATGCAAAGTACCACCTATAGCACTTGCTGCTGCTTTAATTAAACCCATAATTTAACCTCTTTTCTTATATATTTTAGAAACGATGACCTCCACCTCCATGAGAAATGCCACTACTTCCAGATCCACTAAATCCAGAAGAATTCCCACCTCCAGAAGAAGAAACGTTATCTATCCTTATTTTTGTAACATGAGAACCTAAAAATACATCACTAACTCTACTGATTTTTTTAGTTTTCCTATTTAAATAATCCTTTGAAGAACTTGCTTTAAAGACTAAATGATTCATTCGTACCATAATTAATATAGCTATTACAGTTATAACAATAGCAGCAATAACTACATATCCTATATAACTATAATCTTTAACTAATGAACCATTACTTATAATATACTCTTTATCTTTTGATTTATCAATATCAGCATAACTAGAAACTAATCTTACAAAAGAACTAGTACCAGTATAATACTCTTTACGACTCATATAATTAAATATTCCATCAAGTATTTTATCAATTCTATAATCATTATATAACTCTATAGCAAGACCAGTAGTTGAAATATAAATTTCTCTACTTTCCATATCTATTAAAAATAATAATCCACTATTTTCTAAACCTTTTCCAAAATAATTATAATCATAAAAATCTTGTGCATATGAAGAAGCACTTTGTTTATTATTATGATCAATTGTCACAACTGCTAAATCTAAATTATATTTTGAAATATATTTTAGTATCTGATCATATAATTTTTTTTCTTCATCGTTAGAAAACAAATCAGCAAAATCATATATTTTCTCGGAAGCATCAACTGCTGGAGTCAACATAATATTATTTTTATTTTGATCATTTACTTCTATATAATCTGGTACTAAAAGATTATTTTCTGTTCGCTCATAAGTATTAGTAGTTGCTAAAACATCAATTTTAAAAAAACTTATAAGTAAAATTAGTATTAACAATATGCTTTTTTTCATATACTTAACCTCGCTATTATTAATCCTATTAATAGTGTTGTAATAAATATTACTAGTATCCAAATTATTGTTTCTTTAATTCCTATAGGAATATCTCCTACCATTTTTCCAGTTTGACCATTCATAGCAAAAGTATATATTTTGTCTTTATATTTTATATTTACCATCCAAACTGGTAACATAATATAATCTGTTTTTGTTTTTTCTAATTTTAAATTATTTTCAGTAACTATATTTGTTTGATGAAATACTTTGGTTCTAGTTAAATCTAGACATGTATTCATAGTTCTTTCTTTTGCTCTTGGAAAAGCTTCATTTTCAGATACATCATATTTTTCTGCTAAAAAGCCAGATAAATAAGCATGATCATACTTTACTAATTGTGAAAAATTAAATGGTTCAATTGAATCCATTAATTCATCTTTAAATCTGCTTGAAGCATCAGCTAAAACTTTTTCATAGTCTAAATGTGCATTAACTTTAGTTAAATATCTCGTCGTTTTAGTATATTGATAAGTCATATCTGTCCATGTAGATATATCAGTGCAATTGTAAGAAACATCCCCATCACAAGTCATGTCATAAGCCCAAAATGGAATATAAACACCAGAAATATTATCAATATTACTTACTTGTTTAAACATTTTAGGCATAAGTGGTTTGTTTTTTGTTAATTTAGAAAAAGCTAATGCAGCATCTTTTTTTGTATTTTTAAAAGGAATTATCATACTAGGCATAATCCCTTTTTCTATTTTTTCTTTCAAAATAGCAGTACTACCACAATATACACAAGTTGTTGCAACTGTTTGTTCATCAGCCATTATTTGAGCTCCACAGTTTTTACAATTATAACTAATTATTCCATCAAGCTTTTCTTCTTTTAAATTCTTTTTATTGTTAGTTTTACTACTAGACTTCTCATGTTTTTCTAACTGTTCTAAAGTATATTTATTGCCACAATATTCACAATTCCATAGTTGATTAACAGGATTAAATTTTAACTTAGCCCCACATCCAGGACATTTGCTGTCTAAAACTTCCACTTGCCTTATCACATCCCATCATATAAATATATTATAATTATACATTTTCTATTATCATTGGCTCCGTATTCATATATTTTTTTATCTTTGCATTATAAGCTTTATTACTTTTTACTTTATATAATTTATAAGAATCATCATTAGTACTTATATCTATAAACTTATCTTTCTTAATTAATTTAGTATTACACTTACTCACCTTAGTATCACTAACATCATATTGTTCTATTTTAGCAAGTCTATTCATACCTTTTTTTATTTTTCTCATTTTAGCATTTGAATCTAAAACATTAACTAAATTAAATTTGTCTTCTTTAAAAAATTTAGCACCTTTTTCCCATAATTCTCCAAACATACAAATGTTATTGTCTATTACTTTTTCTTTTATATCATCTAAAAATAATTGGTCTTGCATTTCTTCATCAGAATAATCAAATTCAAAATCATCCAAATCTTCATCTTTTTCTATAACTATTGGAGGATAAAATCTATATTCATTATTTATAATTTTCATAATCCAATTAAAATATTTTTTACTACTATGTATTTTCGCAACTTTATTAATATCCTTCGTACTAATATAATCAACTTTAATCATATAAAATCCTCCTTACCTTATCTAAATTATAACATAAAAAGTTTTTTTAAACACTAAAAAAGAAGCTTAAATATTTTAGGCTTCTTATACTTTTATTTTACTTCTATTTTTGTCTTTCCACCCATGTATGGTTGTAGTACTTTTGGAATCAATATACTTCCATCCTCTTGATAATTATTTTCAATTACAGCTATTAATCCTCTAGGAGAAGCAACTACTGTATTATTTAATGTATGTAAATAGTAAGTTCCTTTTTCTCCCTTAGCTCTAATACCTAAACGTCTTGCTTGAGCATCTCCTAAAGTTGAACAACTACCTACTTCAAAATATTTTTTCTGTCTTGGGCTCCAAGCTTCTACATCACAAGATTTTACTTTTAAATCTGCCAAATCTCCACTACAACATTCAAGTTGTCTTACAGGAACATCAAAGTTTCTAAATAAATCTACTGTTAGTTTCCACATTTTGTTATACCAGTTCATACTATCTTCTGGTTCACAAACAACTATCATTTCTTGTTTTTCAAATTGATGTACACGATATAGTCCTCTCTCT
>CANQCQ010000099.1 GCA_947589725.1 uncultured Bacilli bacterium
ACTTAATGGTAATTTATGCCTTGTCGGTACTACATTTTCGCCATATAAAATTAAATACTCATTATTTCCATCTGCATAGTATACATGAGAAAATTTATCTCCTTCAATTCCTTCTGAAATAACCGCTCCTGTCATATCTTTAAGTTGAGTACCCTGTATATAAAACAAGTATTTAACTCCTGCTACTCCAAAATATTTTATTGTAGACCCTTTTAGTCCTGGATTACTCATCATTGTTCTACCTATTCTTGTACGTATGGCAGGGTAAAAATCCAAACACATATTATACATATCTTGGCATTCATCATCTTGAATGTTTTGAGCAGGATATACATTGCTAATTCCGCCAGCTAAATAATTAATCTGGTTATTACTTTTTACTTGTATATTCTCTAAATAAGTATTTGTTTGCATATTATCTCCTCCTACTTCTGATACTTCTATGTGAATTTCTAATGACAGGGTATCTTTGTTGCTGCTCATTTTTATTTTCATTAGCTTTTTGTACTAAATTGTTATACAAAAGTATATATTCATTAGCAAGTTCGGTATCGGGATTATGTCCACTCATTGCAATTATAGACATAACATTATATTTAACTAAATCGACATAATTGTCATCTAATTCTATAAAGTTGTCTTTTTTTGTTACCATTGAAGGCTTTTTTAAATAATATATATCTATTTTTCTTATATCTTGAGGTACAGGATATATACCGTATAGTTCCTTCTCTTCCGTCGTAGTAACCTTTTACTGTCATTTTTTCATTTGGTAAATATGATTTTAGTTCTTCAAAATTACCCCATTCATATGGATTTTCTTGACTTCTAGCTTTGGTTGATATTGTTACATAATCAATCATATCTATACTGCAATTTTCTGGTAATACATATAATTCTTTATTAGCTCTAGTTAAAAAAGAATATCTATCTTGTATTGCCAAATCTTTATATATTTTCTTCATAGTTTCATTAATCCATAAAAACAAACTTTCATCAGAATATTCATGAGGTAACCTTACTTGTATATCATCTAATACTTGTTTTACAGTAGTTCTACTTACTATTGCCATAAGATTCTCCTTTCTAAGGCTCTATAACTAAAACCTTTATTTTGCCCTTATTATATATATAGTTTGGTCATTACCAGTAGATATATTAGGTATCTCAAAATTTTCTGGTAAGGCATTTTCATTAATATCAACATCATTTAGTGTTGCATATAAATTTATATAATCTGATGTTTTTATATTTTGTCCATCACATTTCAAATAGCTATTTGGTATTTTCTTTCCTGCTGAGGAACTAGCCTGGGCTTCGTTCCATAAATCTGGAAATTGACGTATTTCTATATCTTTTATATATGTATCTACATTATTTCCTATAAAAATTACTTCATTTGACTTAAATAAAGTATGTGAATAATAATAATTTCCTTTAGGTACAAATATATATTTTGCTCCTACTTCTATAGCATCATATATTGCCTGTTGTATTGACAGCCTATTATCTGTCATTCCATCTCCAATAACATTATAATTTTGAAGCGGTACTATTCCGAATGTATAAAAAAACATATCTTTTAATTCGTCTAATTTTAATTCATTAATCATTTCTTTACACTCCTACTCTATTATTAATAAATTATTACAAGCTATTTTCAACCACCATCAGAACTTAATCATTCTGTATTTTCTTCTTCTGACTCACTAATATTTGTAAAGTTCAAAGTTCCTACTTCTGGACTTCCATTTCTACCTATGAATTTTTTTCCAGCCTCTACATTTTCAGGTAATGCGGTTAAATTCATACTATCAGTTTTATAATAATATTCTCCCATATACTTTAACCCGATAACTTTAGAAAAATTTTTTACAGGATATAACATGTTACTTATATTATTTGCTCCATCCCAAATTCCATTTTTGTCATTATTGAAATATACGGGTTCAAACAAATCATATGTTTGTATTAGCTCAAAAACATTCTCAGTAGTAAAATCTACAGAATATACTTTTGTTCTATTGTAACTATACGAACTTTCTGATGATAAATCATAAGCATATACTTTTTCGCATAAATATAATAAAGAAACATCACTATTAACTCTCCATTTTACTAATGAAGTATTTCCATATTCATTATTTGGTGTTAATAAAGATTTTAATTGTCTTGATTTAAGCGTAGTTATTTTCCCACTTCCATAATCAATATTTATTTCATATAAAGTTGAATTATCTATTGAGTACATATAATATCCATCATAAGAAATAATATTATTTTTTCCATTTCCTGACACGGTTTTGGGATTTATCGTTCCTTTTTTTGTAAAATTTTCATCATAAAGTACTATTCTATCATCGTCGTTCTGACCTAAAAATGCATATATGAGTTTATTTCCATTTAAAAAACATATATCACTTATATCTCCGTGAAAAACCAACATCTAAACTATTTAATGATTGTATTTCTCCATTATTAATTTTTAATAATTCTATCATGCAGTAGTCTTTAGCTTCATCCATGTATTGACCATTTAGATGTGTAATTGCAAATATATTTTTATCAAATGGACTTACAAAAAGTGTATCTCTTATATGAACTGTATTTCTACCAGAACAATGTTTATTTATTTCATAACTCATTTTAGTTTCTGTTTTTATAAGAAAATGCCCCTGGTATTGTTCGTCAACGTCATAATCTATTTGAAATACGTAGACGCTAGTTTTTTCTCCATCTGCATTTCCAACATATATATATAAATAAATCCCCTCACTAGACCAATTACTCACTTTTGCTTCAATATGAGAATAATATGTATCAATTACACCTGTACTTGTACCTCTTAAAGAAATGCCTAAATCAGTTGTTAATATATATTCTTTAATGTTAGCTCTTTGAAATATTGATGTTAGTTGAAAAAGTCTAATTTTTAAATCTGAAAGTGAAGTACCAAAAAAATCAACTCCACCCACAGGATAGCCTTTTTCGTTACATATATATTGACCACAAAGATATTTTGTACTATCAGTATCATTTATTATTTGTAAATCTGGAACTGGTGCTTCTTCTATATAATCTAAGGCTGTTCCATATACTTTCTCTACAGATTCTACATCATGATTAAAACTACTGCCTGAAATGTTTAATACACCTTCTATTTTCTTTCCATTGACATAAGCTGTTTTTCCAGATTTTATATCATATGGTGTTGCTGTTGCATCAGATGTGTCAAAACCACTATCAACATGTGTACCATATATTTTACTGCCTTTTACATAGGCTGTTTTTCCAAGTGCTATATCATATGCTGCAGCATTTGCATCAGAAGTATTTACAAAATTCGGGTCCACTTCTCCCCCTCCTCCGCCTCCTGTTTCTATACTTCTTATATTGCTTGCCATAGTGTCAAAATTTGCATTTGCAGAGGTTGTAACGCCTTTGTCAGTAATAGCCTCTGCTATCTTTGTTTTTCCATTACTGACAGATGTAAAAAGGTCTCTTTGCCCCTGATTTAAACTTTGTATTGATTTTCCTACATCATCAAAATTTGCATTTACATCATCAACTACTTCTTTAATTTTATTAGTTAAATTAGTTGCACAATTATTTCCACATTCTTCTATTTTTTTAGATAATTTATCATCTAATGCTTTTACATCTGTTGTTTTAGCAAACTTAGAAAAATCCTGATTTTGAACTACTGAATCTGTATATGCCTTAGCTTCATTTAAGTTATTTCTTTCTTGCTCTTCTATATTCTTTTTTAGTTCTTTCTCTTTATTATCATGATACTTTTGGACATAATCATGTGTTGCATATTCTTCTGCAGGAATTCCTCCTAAATTTAAAGAATCATTTGCTAGGTTACTGTCGGTTTTTCCACCAGAAGTAGCATTAGCTCTACTTATTTCTTCACTTGATGTTGCCATAATCTTCTCCTTTCTTTTATTCAAATTAAAGGGAAACAAAATTAATTGCTTCCCTTTGTTAATGTTTATAATTATTCGTCTACACCTTCAGAACCAACTAATCCTCTCCAGTCGCAATAACCACAATCGTAACGTGTATATCCAAACATTCTGTAATCCATTTTCTTTTGTATCCTTTCAGAATCAAAGATAGGCTCTTCTCT
>CANQCQ010000100.1 GCA_947589725.1 uncultured Bacilli bacterium
CAACAACTACAAAATGGACTTGATTTTAATGATTCTTTTAATGTGGCAATTAAGCCAGCAATCCTTTCTGCAGGACTAGCTTTTGGAGCAACTAAGTTAAGTGGAGCAATTCAAAATAGTTCACCAGATAAAGTTATTATTTCGGATTCTACAGGTCCAGGAAAGATAGTTAGTAATCAAGCTACTGTATATGATAATGCTGCAACGAGACTTGTTAATAGTGGTGCTGAAAATGCAAAAGGTGTAATTATAGATAAAGGTAATAATTTGTATACCAAAGTAATATCATCTGATAAGGTACAATCAGCAATAAATAGTAAAATTGGCCAATGGGGGGGTACATTGGCTGGAGATGTTGGCACAATTTCTAAAAATGTTTTAAATCTTGGAAAAGACGTTTTATCTCCTCTAAGTAGTTCAATTAATTTTGTCAAGAATTTAGGGCCTGTATCTGGAGCTTTAAATGCAGGATCAAAAGTCGTAAGTTTAATAGCATCTAATCCTGCAGTTGGAAATGCTGTTTCATTAGGACTTAGTTCTGCAGTTCCTATTATTACGCAAGCCTCTAAAGGCTCTACTATTGACAGTACAGTTTATATGATACCTGATATTAAAGATATTGAACCAGAACCTGTTGTTTTTCCAGATTCAGTCACACCTATAGAAACTCAACCTATCACACAATCTAGCAATATTGGAAATAATAGTAGCGTAAATACTTCTCAATATAGAGCAGTTAAAAGTAGTCCAGTAAGCACTATTTCAACAAATCAGACTTCATTTACACCTAATATTACTCCATCTACTGTTGAAAATGTTCAAACTCCAACAAAAGTCCAAGAATTAAATAATAATACATATACATCTCCAACTAAACCTTCAGTACTGAACGATAGTACTGTTGGTAATAGTGAAGCTGTAAAAGATTTAGTAGGTAACAACAATAATAATAATGACTTACCTTCTCAATCAACAACTCCATCTAAAGAAGTAGAACCAACAGTTCCTAGTCAAACTCCACCTCCAACACCAAATAATGAAACACATTATGATACAGGATATAGTGATTCATCATATTCATATGGTGATAGTAGTCCTTCAATTGTTGAGACATCACCAGTTACTCCTACTGAATCAACTCCTATGAATGAAAATCAAAATTTATCCGGTGGAACTTTAGCATCTTCTGTAAAATCAGCTTTTAAGAACCAAACAATTGAAATCCCTTCAACTAATGATCCAATTAGTACAAATAAACCTAGCATGGTAATTCCAACAGCCGTTGGAATTAGTGCAGCAGCCGCTGCAGGAATAGGTACTAAAGCCTATATGGATCATGTAGAAAATAATAGTAATGATGATGAATTTACAGAAGGTGAACAAAATAGTGGATTTTCTACTGAAGAATGGAATGGGTCTGATGAAGACATAAAAGTTGATTATGGTACTGAAAGCAATGAAGAAACATTAGAAACAGACGATAATTCATATGGCACAGATTCAATTATACAAAAATATGAAGCTGTAAATAATTCAGAAATAGAAGAATTATAATAAGGAGGAAGAAGCATGAAAGAAAGATTTTTACCGATAGGAACAGTGGTACTATTAAAGGGTGCAAAAAAAGAACTAATGATTACAAGTTACTGTATCTTTCCAACTGGCACACAATTTAAAGATGGAAAAGAAATAATTGCAGAACAAAAAATGTATGAATATGGAGGTTGTCTATATCCAGAAGGTATTTTAGATAGTAACACAATGAATGCATTTAATCATGATCAAATAGATAAAATACTTTACATGGGTTATGAAACAGATGCTCAAAAAGAATTATCCAATGTACTTAACGGAGGATATGAAATTTACAAGAAAAAATTTGAAGAATCAAAAAAAGAAGAAACTAATTAGTAAAAAATACTAGACTAATAAAAATCTAGTATTTTTTTTAACTTTATTATATAATTATATTGGTGATAAAATGTTAAAATATTTCATAATTGGATTGATACTTATTATTATTTTATTAGCAGTATTAAAGGCAACAAAAAAAGATGCTGAATTAGATTTTAATAAATTAGTTGAATTATTAGGTGGAAAAGCAAATATTATTTCAACTGAATCAAATTTATCTAGATTTAAAGTAACTTTAAATGATGTAACAAAAGCTAATAAAGAAGGTATTCAAAAATTGGGAGCTAAAGGTATTGTAGAAATAGATAATCAATTAAAAATTATTTTAGGTCCTAATTCTAAGCAATTAAAAAAATATATTGATGAAATAAAATAATGACTTAATTGTCATTATTTTTTTAGAAATAATATGTATTTTGACTAGGATATACATAAGTAGGATAAGGATAATAAACAGGGGGGTAATAACCATAATTTTGATTATTTAGTTGATTATTATTAGCTATTCCATATCCTAATGCAGTACCAGCTAAACCACCTACAACAAAAGGTGCCCAGAAAAATCTTTCATCTTCTGTTGGTGTTGGTACTATTTCTCCACCATGATGTCTCATAACAAATTGATCATTTACAATATTATTATAAGGATACATAAATTCTCCTCCTTTTATTGTATTTTATGAATAAATTAAATAATTGTGAGTTGTAATAAATTTGTTAAAATAATATTATTGTGATATAATATGTACGTTAAAAAGGCGGGATTTGTATGGAAAGATTACAAAAAGTAATTGCACAAGCAGGAGTAGCATCTAGAAGAAAAGCAGAAGAGTTAATTAAAGAAGGTAAAGTAAAAGTTAATGATAAAATAGTTACTGAATTAGGAACTAAAGTATCTGAAAATTGTGAAATATTAGTAAATGACAAACCTATTACTAAAGAAGTAAAGGAATACTATTTATTAAATAAGCCAAGAGGAGTAGTTACAACAACATCTGATGATAAAAATAGAAAAACTGTTGTTGACCTAATTGATACTACTGCAAGAATTTATCCTGTTGGTAGACTTGATTATGATACAACTGGAGCTATTTTACTTACAAATGATGGTGAATTTGCTAATATTATTTCATATCCAAAGAGTCAAATAGCTAAAGTCTATATAGCAAAGTTAAATGGAATTATTACGGGTGAACAGATAAATAAAATAAAAAATGGAATAGAACTAGATGGAGTAATAATAAAACCTTCTCGTGTAAAATTAAAGAAAGCAAATTATACAACTAATACATCTTTAGTAGAAGTAACAATACATGAAGGAAAAAATCATGAAGTAAAAAGAATATTTGAAAGTGTTGGAATACTAGTAGACAAATTAAAAAGAGAAAGAATAGGAATCTTTAATCTTGAAAATCTTCAATCAGGACAATATAGAAAATTAACTCCAAAAGAAGTTGCGATAATATATAGTTTAAAAAAATAGTACCTCAGTGGTACTATTTTTCTTCTACTTCAACAGCTCCAGTAGGACAAGCATCAGCTGCATCTCTTACTTCTTGAGTATTTTTATCTTCTACTTCCTTAACTTTTGCAGTAGATAAACCTTCATCATCGATTTCAAAAACATCATCGCATATAGCTGCACAAGCACCACAACCAATACATGCATCTCTATTAACTTTAACCTTCATAAATACCTTCCTTTCAAGATTTATTATAGCTAAAATTGATTATTAGGTAAAGATATATCTTTTGTTTTTAAAACTGTTATGTTAAAATTATTTTAGGATGGTGATTAGTGTGAAGAGAATGGATCGCTATAATGAAGATATGCAAAATGATAATATGTCTAGATATCGAAAGAATACAGACTTATATCAAAATATTGGCTCAAATCAAAGATACACTAATATTGCAGATATAACTAAAACAAATGCTTACGAATTAAATAGTGATAGTCTAAATATTAGCACGCGCTCAGATTACCAAAAAATGAAAGAATATCAAGATATACTTCCAAAAGCCAAAGAGAAAAAAGAATTAGATGATTTTAAAAATATATATAAACCTAAAGAAAATAGAGTATATGATATAAATAGTGTTATGGAAGAAGCTAGAAAAAATAGAAAAGATCAAGATGAGAATGAAAAAAGAAGAAAATTAAAAAATGATAAGTATAATATATTACTAAGCATGACTAAAGAAGAATTA
>CANQCQ010000101.1 GCA_947589725.1 uncultured Bacilli bacterium
TATCGTAAACAAGATAACTTATGGCAATATTTTGTATCCAAATCCCGATTTGAGATACCGCAAGTCCCGGAAAAAACAAACGGAAATTGCGGTATTTAAAACCTCTAAACATTTCTTTTAATTTATTCATTCTTTCATCTGGAACTGTTACTATTCCAACATTTGGTTCTATTGTTGCAAAAGGATAATTTTCTGCTAATATTTTCTGATTAGTTATAGCATTAAACAATGTTGATTTACCTACGTTTGGTAGTCCTACGATGCCTGCAGTTAAACTCATAAATAATACCTCTTTTCTTTTTTTCGTCTATATTATAACACGAGAACTCTATTTTTTATAAAAATATATGAATATAAATATTATTTTAAAATAACTAATAGTGAAGTTTTAGATTAAATATATTGACTAATATAAAAAATATAAAAGTAATAAAAGCAGCTATACTTATACCAATTATTAAAGAAATATAACTTACTCCTCCTTTTTTTATACAATTATTTGTTATATCTTCATAAGAAGTATTATTTATTTTTTCTTGAGAAATAAATCTTTTTGCTTTATTAATATATAACTGGTTAAAAGAAGCTCCTATTAAAATTGCTAAACCAATGAAACCAATATAGGCGTTCATTACAGTTGATAATAGTAGTAATAATACGTATAACAATATTCCTAATAAAATATTTTTTCTATAAAATAAATAAAAATAATTAAATATAAATGCCCAAAAGTTAAAAGGATGTGTTGCTATTGTAATAAAATTTTTACCTATATATGCTTTTAATAAATCATCGTCTGATACTTGAATAATTGTTTGGTTAGTATTTGTTTCTTGATTATTTATTTTTGAATATACATTTGATGGATTATTTTCTTTGGTATTAGTAGAAATATCATCTTCTATTAATTGCATTTTTTGATTATATAATTTTGATACACCTTCTTGATCTACATAAATATTATTATCTTCAATAATTCCTGTTACTTTTTCTGGTTCTTTAATTTGTTGAGTTTTATTTCCATATAGTTTAGATAAATTTGTTTGGTTGTCTATCTCAGTATTTTGGGAATTATCATTACTACTATTATTTAGTCCATATAAATCATTTAAATTATTGTTCATAAGCTATCTCCTTCTACTATTTTAAATTATAGCATAAATAAAAACTTTTATGAAAATCATAAAAGTTTATAATGTAGAAAATACATTTGGTCCTATAGGAAGACCTATTAAGTACCAGCCTATTATAATTACTATCCAAGTAACTGATATGAGTACAAAGTAAGGCATTACTAAATTAAATGACCTTCTAATTGTATATGGTTTTTCTTTATTTAAATTATAAATATTAAGATATGCAATGTAAATGATTGATGAAGCCAAGAATGGAGTTATACCATTTGCCATTGAATCTCCTGCTCGCATAACTATTTGTGCAAATTGTGGAGATATATTGGATTGAATAAACATTGGCACTATTATAGGTGAAAATATCAACCATTTATTTGCTGCTCCAGTTAAAAGAATATTAGATAATGAGATAAATACTAAACTAACTACTATTAAAACTAATCCACTTATATTCATATAACTTAATAAATTTGCTAACCAAGCAGCTACTATAGTACCTATATTTGTCTTTTTAAATATTGCGATAAATTGAGATGCTATAAATATAAGAATTATAGATGATCCAATACGTGAAAAACCTGAATTCATTTTTTCTATTAATTCTTTATCATTTTTTAAAGTTCTTGCTCCTAAACCAAAAGCAAGTCCTGTTAATATGAAAAATAATGAAACCATATAAGTAAAGCTATCTTGAAAATAAGCATTTTCTCCAAATACTTGATCTAAATAAGTTGTTTGAGTCATATCAAGAAGCATTCCTGAATAAGGAAGATTAGGAATTAAAGAATATATGAAGATAAATAAAACTATTAATCCCATAATAAATGAAAATCTAAGTCCTCTTTTTTCATTCTTTTCTTTTTCTATTTTCTTTTGTTCTTCTTCCTCTAAATCTATAGCTTTATATTGTTCTGTTACAGCAAATTCTTCTTCTTTCTTATACTTACCTATTTTTGGAGAAATTATTTTTTCAATAATTATTGTACCTATAATAGAAAGTATAATAGATGCTACTATTATAAAGAATAAATTACTTGTTAATGAAATATGTATATTTTCATCAATTAACATAGCTGCATTTTTTGTATAATTCATTAAAGCTACTTCTGTAGATCCTACAAATAAGGAAACTCCATATCCAAAAGATACTCCACAAAAAGTAGTGACAATACCTAAAATTGGATTTCTTCCATTTATAAAATATATTAGTGCAACTAAAGGTATTAAAATACCATAACCTACATCATTAATTAATGAAGATATTGTTGCGATAAAAATAACTAAAAATGTTAAATACTGTTTTGGTATTTTTTTTAAATATTTTTTAGTAAAGGTTTCAATTAAACCTGTTGCTTCTGCTACTGTTATACCTATTAATGATATTATTAAACTAGCCAATGGGCCAAAACTTAAAAAGTTTCTTGCAGCATTACTAATCATATATTTAAAGCCGTTAAAACTTAATAAATTTTCAACTGCCACTAATGTTGTTTCAAGTTCATGAGTATTTTCATTTACAATTTTATAAGTTGCTTGCATCTGAAATAGTGAGAATAGTCCACTTAATAAAACTATAAGTATTATCAATGATATATATACTGTTATCGGATGAAAGTAAAATTTCTTTAATTTTAATTTTTTCTGTTCTTTCATTTTATTGTCCTTCCTGTGAAATAATTTTTTTTATTTTTTTATTAAATTCTATTCTAGGAAGTAGAATAGTTCTTCCACAATTAAGACATTTGATTTTTATGTCTGCCCCCACTCTTGTAATTTCCCATTCATTACTACCACATGGATGTTGCTTTTTCATTACAACTTTTGTTCCTAAATCATATTTAAAATTATTTTCCATTATGCACCTCTATCTGAGGATATGGTATTTTTATATTTGCCTCATCAAATGCCCTTTTTATTTCTTTTCTTAAAAATCTTTCTACTGTATATTGTTGCATTGGAGTTGTTTCAACTGTTAATCTTATAACAATACTTGAATTTCCTAATTCAGTAATTCCAAGTAATTCAATACTTCCTTTAGTATCTTTAATTTTTCCATTATATTTTTGAATTAATTCATTTAAAACTTTTTCTACTTTTTCAATATCTTCTTCATAAGCAAAGTTTATATCAACAATTGCTAAAGAGTTGTTCAAACTATAATTTATTATATTATCCATATAACGATTTGCAATTATTTTAATTTGTCCTTTGTAATTTTTTACTCTTGTAGTTTTTAATCCTAAAAATATAACTTCACCCATAAAGCCATCTATTTCTATTGTATCTCCAACTTCGTATTGACCTTCTGTTATTATAAAAAATCCTGCAATAATATCTTTTGCTAAATCTTGGAAAGCTAATCCTATTATGGCTGTTGTGATTCCTAGTCCTGCCATAATTGAACTTACATTTATTCCATAAGTTGCTAAGATACTTACTGTAACTAATATAACTATAATATATTTTATTATATTTAAAATAACACTTGTTAATGTTTCAATGCGTTGAATTTTTATTTTTTGATTTTTTCTTTTATTAAAGAATTTTTTTATTATTTGTTGGATTATGTTATAGCAAATTGTTCCTATAATAATATAGATAATTGGATATAATATGTATTTTAAGTCAAATGCTATATTTTGCATATTTAATTTAAGATCCATCAATTTTTATTCTCAACTTTCATTATTTCTAATATTCTATTCAAATCATTGCCATTAACAAAACTTATTTCAATTTTATTGCTTTTAATTCTAACTTTAGTACCTAACTTTTCACATAAATTTTCTTGAATATATTTATATTCATCAGACGATTTATAGGTCTTGTTAATTTTATGTGATCTTATATATTTTTCTTTTTCTTGAGTTAAGCTTTCTAGTTCTCTAACACTTAAACCTTTTTCTATTACTTCATTTGCTAGTTCTTCTTGTTGTTCCTTATCTTCTAGTTTACTTAAAACTCTA
>CANQCQ010000102.1 GCA_947589725.1 uncultured Bacilli bacterium
CATCTTCTTCATCAATAACTTCTATTGTGATTCCTTTAAGTAAAAATGCCGACTCTTGCATTCTTTCACAAATAGTTGTATATGAAAAATTGGTTGTTGAAAATATTTCAGGATCTGGCATAAATCTAACAGTAGTACCAGTTGTTCTACTAGTTCCAATAACCTTTAGAGGTACTTTAACATGTCCTCCATTTTCAAACCTAATATAATATTCAGATTTATCTCTTCTAATTGTAACTTCTAACCATTTTGATAAAGCATTGACAACAGATGAACCAACTCCATGTAGTCCACCAGATACTTTATAACCATCAGATTCAAATTTACCTCCGGCATGTAATATAGTAAATATAACCTCTGCTGCACTCTTTCCAGATTCATGCATTCCTGTTGGAATACCTCTACCATGATCTTCAACACTAACAGATTTATCACTATGTAAAATTATTTTTATATAATCTCCATAACCATTAATAGCTTCATCAACAGAATTATCAACAATTTCCCATACTAAATGATGTAGACCTCTTTTATCAGTAGAACCAATATACATACCAGGACGTTTTCTTACTGCTTCTAATCCTTCTAGTATTTTAATACTTGTTGCATCATATTTATCTGCCATCATATCACTCCTAATAATTTCAATATAATTATAACTAACAAAAATACTTTTTTCAACTTAACCTTACATAATTTTACTTATAATTTCTTTATTTTATAAGACTTTTAATCAAGTACTAGTATTACTCTTTAGCTTTTTAATCATAACATATAATTCTAAAAAAGAACAAGAAAATAGTATAAAAAAAAAGAACTATTACTAGTCCATTTCATCTAACTTTTGGTAGATTTTTTTAGTAGCACTCTTAGCCATATTTCTCATGTTTTTTCTAACCTCAGGATGGCACATCATATATTTACATCCTAAAAAAACAACAGAACCCATAGCCATCATTGCTACCATACTCATTGATTTATCATCTTTCATTGTATTCACCTCTAAAATTATTTTGGCTGAATACTTATTATTTTATACCATTTATTAAAAATTCTTTAATAGTAGTTCTACGAACATCACTATCAGTATTACTAACAGCAATTTTTAAAGCTTCCATATCTCCAATAATAAATAAATTTTTCTTACAACGAGTAATTGCCGTATATACTAATTTTTTATACAACATTTTATTATAATTTTTAACAATTGGCATGATTACTACATCAAATTCACTTCCTTGAGATTTATGAATAGAAATAGCATAAGCCAATCTAAAATTATTAAAATTAGATGGAGTATATTTAACAGTATTATTATCAAAATCAACTTCTATTTCTTTTTTAGGACTTAGAGAAATTTTAGAAATAATACCTATATCTCCATTATAAACATTATCATCAGGCATGTTAGTAAGTTGAATAACTTTATCATTTTCTCTAAAAACTACATCAGCAATCTTTAATTCCTTTTTATTTTTACTTTTAGGATTAAATATTTCTTGTAAATTCTTATTAATTTCATCAATACCAGCAATAGATTTATACATAGGAGCTAAAACTTGAAAATTTTTATAAGAATAATCTCTATAAGTATTACTTATTTCTTTAATATTTTGCATAACATCTCTAATTCCACACTTTATAAAAGTTAAGTCATCTGAAATATTAAATATTGACTCATCAATAAAATCATTTCTTATATTATAAGCTAATGTTATTATATTTGAATCATGTCCTTGTCGATATAATTTTTCTAATTTAACAGAAGGAAGTTTATTACTAGTTATTAAATCATGTAGTAAATTTCCAGGAGAGACTGAAGGTAATTGATGATCATCTCCAACCATTATAATTCGACAATTAGCACTAATTCCTTTTAATAAGGCGGCCATAAGAGAAGTATCAATCATACTAGCTTCATCTAAAATTACTAATTCAACTTTACTTTTGTTATATTCATTTATTTGAAATTTACCGGTTTCTTTTTGCCATTTTAAAAATCTATGTATCGTACTTGCTTTTAAAAAGGTAGCCTCACTCATTCTTTTAGCTGCTCTACCAGTAGGTGCCAAAAGAGCTATTTTCTCTTGTAATTTTTCATAACTTAATTTATTTAATTGACGATATAATTCTGTAATACCTCTCATAATAGTTGTTTTTCCAGTTCCTGGACCACCAGTAATTATTAGAAAATCTCTTTCATAACTTTCCTTTATTGCTAAACGTTGTTCACAATTATACTCTATTACATACAATGATTCTAAATCTTTTAAAACTAAATCTATTCTTTTATTAGTATTAACAGGATTACTTGCTAATAACCTAAATCTTTTTACAATTAAAGTCTCAGCATCATACATATCTTTTAAATAATATTTTTCTTCTTTGATTACAATTTTAGAATCAATCTCTAATTCTAAAAAAGCTTTATCAATTAAAGAAGAATCAATAACAACACTAAGGACTCTCGTTAAATAATTTGATATTTCATCATAATAAAAATAACTATGACCATAAGTATTACTTACTTCATTCATAATATAAATAATAGCTGCCTTAATACGAATAATATCATCTTTTTTAACGCCCATTTTAATAGCAACCAAATCGACTTTTTTAAAGTTTAAATCCAATATATCATCTATTAATTTATAAATATCATTTTCAATTACACTACGAGTTTTTGTTTTATAAAAGTTATATATTAGCATAGAATCCTTAGTATTAAATCCTAAATTTTCTAAATATAAAATTGTTTCATAACTTGATTCATATTCTTTTAATTTATTATATAGTGTATCAATATTTGCTTTAGTTATACTTGGAATTAATATTAAATTATCAGGAGATTCTAATATTATTTTTAGAGTATCATTTCCTAAAACATCTACTATAGCTTTAGCTTTTTTTTCTCCAATACCTTTAAATAAACCACTTGTTAAAAATTCAATAATAGAATTTTTTTCTTCAATTGGACATCTATCATATTTAGTAACACAAAATTGCTCACCATATTTCTCATGACTTACTAAATTACCATAGAACATATAAGTATCTATCTCATTTAATTCATGAAAATAGCCAGTAAAAGTAATAGTTCTATTAATATAATCATTTAATTTTTGACTGTCAGTATCTAGTACTTTAAATAGACCAATAGTATAACCAGTACTGTCATTTTTAAATATAAGTTTTGTATATTTACCTTTAATACTAATACTTTCCATTATACCTCCTACTCACATATTACATATGGATAATCAACTTTAATAACACTTACACTAACTAAATCATTATGGTTCTTTAAGCCCTTTATTTTAGCATATAAATAATTTCCAGTATGACCATAACTATAACCATCCTTAGATTCTTCTATAAGTACCTCTATTTTTTTACCAATAAATTTACTCATATAATTAATTTCTAATTCTTTTGATACTTCTATTAGTTTCTTTGCTCGA
This sequence comes from uncultured Bacilli bacterium, assembly GCA_947589725.1. The sequence goes on from CANQCQ010000102.1 coordinate 3,462, forward strand.
GCTTTTTTTGTTGATGAATCTATTTTACCATCCATTTTAGATGATGCTGTTCCACTACGTTCACTATATGGAAAAACATGTAATTTAGAAAAAGCTAGCTTTTTACAAGTTTCAATAGTTTTTTCAAATAATAAATCAGACTCAGTTGGGAATCCTACAATAACATCAGTACTAATAGCTATTTCTTTTCTAATAGATCTAATTTCTTCAATTTTTTTCATAAAAAAGTCTAAATCATATTTTCTATTCATAGCTTTTAAAATTTCATCACTACCAGCTTGAATAGGTATATGTAAATGATCTACTAATACTTTACTATTTCTTAAAACATCTAAAACATCAGCATTTAACTCTGTTGCTTCAATTGATGAAATTCTAAGTCTTTTTAAACCATTTATAGAAATCAATTTTTTTAATAAATCAGCAAATGTTGTATCTAAATCTACACCATAACTACCAGTATGAATACCAGTTAATACAATTTCTTTATAGCCATTATTAACTAAAGCCTTTACTTCTTCTATTACTTTACTTTCTTCTTTACTTCTACATTTTCCTCGAACATAAGGAATTATACAATATGAACAAAAGTTATCACATCCATCTTGTATCTTAACAAATGCTCTTGTT
>CANQCQ010000103.1 GCA_947589725.1 uncultured Bacilli bacterium
AACTTGCTCTATTATCTTTTTTAGCTTCTATTACAACACCTGAGGCATAACGTGCTGGATTTGCCTTTAATTCTTGCATTTCTGCTATTAATAAGATACTTTCAAGAAGTTCTGGTATTCCTTCTCCTGTTTTTGCAGATATTTTACAAGTTACAATATCTCCACCCCATTCTTCTGGAGTTAAGCCATTTTCTACTAAACCAGTCATTATACGCTCAATATTTGCTTCTGGTTTATCAATTTTATTTATTGCAACTATTATTGGTACTGATGCTGCTTTTGCATGATCTATAGCTTCTTTTGTTTGAGGCATTACTCCATCGTCTGCAGCAACTATGATTATTACAATATCTGTAATTGATGCTCCTCTAGCACGCATTTGTGTGAAAGCTGCATGTCCTGGAGTATCAATAAATGTTATGTCTTTATTATTATATTTTACTTTGTAAGCACCAATTGCTTGTGTAATTCCTCCTGCTTCTTTTGAGGCAATACTTGACTTTCTAATATAATCTAATAAAGTTGTTTTACCATGATCAACATGTCCCATTATAGTAACTACTGGTGGACGTCCAACTAAATCTTCTTCTTTATCTTCTATTTCAAAATTTTCAAAGTTTGAGATATCAGCTGTCTCTTCTTTTTTTAATATTTTATTATAATCAGTTACAAGTATTTGAGCAGTATCATAATCAATTGCTTGATTGACATTTGCCATAACACCTAATAACATCAATTTCTTTACTATTTCTACTGGAGCTACTTCAAGAATATTTGCCAAATCAGTAACAGTCATTCCTTCTTTATAAAGAATTACATTTTCATCTTGAGGCGTTTCATTACTTTGAAGTTTTTCACGATGTTTATACATCTTTTTTCTTTCTTTTAAGAAGTTTTTATTATTAGTAGATTTATTAGTATTATTTTCTACTTTTTTATTACTTTTTGGTTTTACTCTTTCAAAAGAAGTTGAATTTTCTAAATCAAACTTAGTATTTTGAGCTAATTCTTCAGCTTTTCCTTCTACTTCTTCATCATATTCATCTTCATAATCTTCAGAATCATCACTATTTTCGCTTTCAGTATCCACATTTGCATTATCTAATAATATTATTTGCGTCTCATCTAAAATAGTAGTTTCGTCTTCGTAGTCAATTCCGACTCTATCACATAATGCTTTGACTTGATCAATTGTTAATCCTACGTCTTCTGCATAATCTTTTATAGTCATCATAAAGACTTCACCTCACTTTTCTTATTTTTCGATAGCTTTTTTTATTTCTTCATAGACACTATCATCTATTTTAATTTCTAGTTTTCTTTCTAAAGCTTTTTCTTTAATGGCACGAGATAAAACTTCAAGGTCTTTTTTAATATATGCACCTCGTCCATTAACTTTTCCTGTTTCATCAACTAGAACTTCTCCCTCTTTAGTTCTTACTATTCTTAATAATTCTTGTTTAGGTAGTTGTTCTTTTGTTATTACACATGTTCTTAAAGGTATTTTTCTAACTTTCATGTATAACACCTCTTTTATCTAAATATAATTCCTGCTTCTTTTGCTTGTTCACTAGTTTTAATATCAATTTTATAATCAGTTAATCTTGCTGCCAATCTAGCATTTTGTCCTTTTTTACCAATAGCTAATGAGAAGTTATCTCCATCTGCTATAACCATAGATTCTTTCTTCTTTGGATCTGTTATCGCAACTGTTAATTCTTTAGCTGGAGATAGAGCATTTTCAATAAATACAGCTGGATCAGAATCATATTTTACAACATCTAATTTTTCTCCATGTAATTCTTCGATAATTCTACTAATTCTTGATCCTTTTTCTCCAATACAAGCTCCAATTGGATCAACTGATGGATTTTCAGAATATACTGCTACTTTACTTCTATTTCCTGCATCTCTTGCTACAGAATAAATCATTACAGTTCCATCATTAATTTCTGGTATTTCAAGTTCAAATAATCTTTTTACAAAATTATAATGAGTTCTACTTAATAAAATTGTTAAATTTTTATTTTCTTTTTTCTTTTTCTTTTCTTTATTTTCTTCCTTTTTATCTTCTTCTTTACCTTTTTCTCCAGGTTTTATTACTTTAGATACATATACCTTAATTTGAGAACCCATTTCAATCTTTTCTCCAGGAATTGTTTCCTTCTTAGGTAAAATACCATTTGTTCTTCCTAAATCTATAAAATAATTATCTGTATCTTCTAAGGCTACTGTTCCAATTAATAATTCATCTTGCTTATCTCCAAATTCATCTAAAATGCTTTGTCTTTCAGCTTCTCTTATTTTTTGAATTACTACTTGTTTAGCAGTTGAAGTTGCTGTATGTCCAAATTCTTTCGGAGTTACTTCTGTATCAATGGTATCTCCAATTTCTAATGTCTTATCAATCTTTTTAGCATCACTTAGTTTAATTTCAGTTTCTTTATTAAAATATGAATAGTTTTCTTCTGGCTCTTCTTCTTCATCATCTGTATAATTTTCATATAGATAATCTTCATACTCTTCTTTTGTCATCTTATCATCTTCTACAACTGTTAAGTACGAATATACTTTAATTTCTCCTGTTCCTCTATCAAATATTACTTTGACATTTGTCTTTGAATTAAAATTTTTTTTGTAAGCAGAAGTTAGAGCTAATTCCATAGCTTCATATACTATTTCTGGATCTATATCTTTTTCTTTTACAATATTATCTAAAGCAGTTTTAAATTCTTTAGCGTTCATTATTAATATCTCCTTTCTCTTTTGAATAAATATCCAATTCATCAATATCTTTTAATATTTCTTCCTGACTGTCCATAATATTATTTATAATTCTAGATGCTTCTGTAACTTTGTTTAAATCAATTACTTCTTCACTGTCTAAAACTATATTAAAAATTTGTTTTCCTTCTTCAGTAGATATAAATGCATCATAGACATAAACTTTTAAATCCTTTATTTGATCATCTACCAAAGAAGCAACTTTTTCTTTCAAAAGATTCACCTCCTAAACAACAAGGAGTGGAACATTTGGTCCCACTCCTTTCTGCATATAATTATAACATATTTTTCTTATATTACAAGGATTTTATACAAAATTCTTCCAAGTTTTTAATTTATCACCATCTACTTCATATATACCTAAAAGTATTCCATCTTGAGATTTAAAAATAATTTTATCTTTAAAATTAAGATTATATTTAGATTTATCTATCTTTTGACCAACTCTTATTTTCTTTTCTGTTTCTTTATCTACGACTTCTATTGAATAATCTAACACATATTCAATACTTAACAATTTAAAATTATTTTTTTCTATATCTTCTAAGGTATAAGCCTCTTCTATATTAATATTAGCTTGTTTAGTTCTAATTAAAGATTTCATAGTAGCAAAACATCCTAAAGATGTAGCTATATCTGTTATTAAGCTTCTAATATAAGTTCCTTTTGATACTGTTGCTTTTATTTTAAATTCTTTATCATTTTGAGTAATTAATTCAATATTTTTAATTGTTACTTCTTTTTTTGGTAATGTAACTGTCTCATTATTTCTAGCATATTCGTATAGTTTTTTTCCTTTAATTTTTACTGCTGAATAGATTGGTACTTCTTGTAAATAAGTTTTTTTAAATGTTGAAATAACTTCTTCTAAGTTAGTTTTAGTTATTTTTTTATCTTTTTTAGCAATTACTTTGCCAGAGATATCTTGAGTATCTGTTTTTATACCAATAACTGCTTCTGCTATATATTCTTTATCATCAGATGTTACTAGTTCTACTATTTTAGTAGCTTTACCTATTGCGACAATAAGAACTCCTTCGGCTATAGGATCTAAGGTACCAGTATGTCCAACTTTTTTAATACCAAATAATTTAGAAATATAATTTACTACGTCAAAAGATGTCATATTTTTTTCTTTATTAACTGCTATGAGTCCATTATAATCAGTTAAGTATTCTTCTAATGTTAAATTGTTTTCATATATTATGTTAGCTACAAACTTACCTACATATCTAATGTG
>CANQCQ010000104.1 GCA_947589725.1 uncultured Bacilli bacterium
TATACAATTACTTATAAAAGAGGAATAGAAATAAATGAAAAAGATTTATTAAAAGCTAATTCAAAAAGAACAATAACAATAACTCTAAATTATAAATCATTTACAGAAGACTTAGAAGAATTAGATGTTGGCTTTAATATAAATTACCGTCAAGCAAATCAAGACGCAGTAGAAAAACCAGTTTGTGTTGAAGGACAATTATATTGTGAATTAGAAAAGCAAGCAGTACTTGATAATATAAGAAGTGATCATGTAAATAGTGATACAGGAATAGATTTTACTAAAGTATCTTCCGCAACTAATGGAGAAGGAATATATTTAAGAGCTGGAACAGAAAATGATAAATATCCTATATATTATTATCGAGGAGCAGTTAAAAACAATAATGTAAGATTTGCTAATTATTGTTGGAAGATAATTCGTACAACAGATACTGGTGGAGTGAAAATGATTTATAACGGATTACCATCCTCTGATGGAAAATGCAACGCAACTGGAACATCTACTCAAGTAGGAACAAGTGCATTTAATACTAATTATGACTCTATGGCATATATAGGTTATTCATATGGAAAGGTTTATCAAAATAAAAGTCAAATTGTTAATTCTTATGCAACAAGTGCAACTTATGATAGTGCAACTAATACTTATACTTTAAGTAGCGATATTTCAACAACGTATAATAGTACTCATCGATATTCATGTGGATCTTCAGTAAAGTCTTGTAAGACTTTAAGATATTATTTTGATGATCATGATAATACAAATAATTACATAGAATTATCAGACGGAAAAATGTTAAATGATGTAATGAATGAAATGTTGGATGTTGGAGCAAATTCAACAATAAAAAATTATATTGAAAATACATGGTTTGCTAATCATATGACAAGTTTTGAGGGAAAATTAGAAGATACAGTATATTGTAATAATAGGAGTAGCTATGAAGATCCAGATATACCATATGGTGGTGCGTTTTATTTTGGAGGACTTAAGTCTCTTCTTACAGGTGTTCCTAATTTAGAATGTGAAAGAGTCTAAGATAGATGCACACATTCTCCTGAATTAGGAAATGGTAGTTTAAAATATCCAGTAGGATTGCTTACAACTGATGAGGCTCTACTAGCTGGTGCTCAACATGCTTCTAATAAAAATTTTTATTTGTATACAGGAAGTACTTATTGGTTTATGTCTGCGACTTATTATTCAAATAGAGATCCAAGAATGCATTATTTAAAAGCAGATGGAACATTAGATCATTTTGTTGTATTTCAGACTCATGGTGTTAGACCTGTAATTTCACTTAAAGAGGAAATAGAATTTAAAGATGGTGATGGATCAGTAAATAATCCTTATATAATTGAATAAATAGTTTTAATACTATTTATTTTTTTTACATAAATTAATAAAAACTTGTAAGAGTTAATAATTTTTAGTACAATTAAATAGTTTTAGAGATGAGTCTTCTCATAATTAAAAAATTAAATGGAAAGGGATCAATTAATAAGAAATTAATAAATATTTCTATGAGATTGATTATAAGTGATTTAATGATACAGGCAAATAATGTTAGTTTAAAGTTTGGTAAGAGGACTTTATTTGAAGATGTTAATATTAAATTTACTAATGGTAATTGTTATGGATTGATAGGTGCTAATGGTGCTGGTAAATCTACTTTTTTGAAATTACTAGCTGGTGAAATTGAAACTACAACAGGAGAAATTATTGTAAGTAAAAATGAAAGGGTATCACTTTTAAGACAGGATCATTATCAGTATGAAGACATTAGAGTACTTGATGTTGTTATTATGGGGAATAGTCATTTATATGATGTAATGATTCAAAAAGATAAAATGTATCAGCAGACAGAATTTAGTGAAGAAGATGGAATGAAACTTGCTAATTTGGAAGCAGAATTTATGGACTTAGATGGTTGGAATGCAGAGCCAGATGCTTCACAGTTACTTAGTAATTTAGGTATCCCTTTAGAGCAGCATTATTTAACTATGAAAGAATTACCAGTAAAGTCTCGTGTTAAAGTGTTACTTGCTCAAGCTTTATTTGGGAACCCAGATATTTTGTTATTAGATGAGCCTACTAACAGTTTAGATATTGAATCTATTAAATGGTTAGAAGAATTGGGCGTTAAAGACTCAAAAAAATTAACCGATGATAAAATTATTAAAATAGCACCTACTTTAATTAAAGAAATAGAGCATGTAACTATAGTTTTAGATAATAAAACTTATAATAGTAGAATTTTTAATTAATTTTAATAATACAGTTATTATAGTTTCACATGATAGACATTTTTTAAATAATGTTTGTACACATATTGCCGATATAGATTATGGAAAGATTAAATTATATATTGGTAATTATGATTTCTGGTATGAATCAAGTGAACTTTTACAAAAGCAAATGAGAGAATCTAATAAGAAAAAAGAAGAAAAAATAAAAGAATTACAATCTTTTATAGCTAGATTTTCTGCAAATGCTTCTAAATCTAAACAAGCTACTTCAAGAAAAAAGATGCTTGAAAAGATTCAATTAGATGAGATTGTTCCTTCTTCTAGAAAATATCCATATATAGATTTTAAAATGGAAAAACCTGCTGGAAAGGAAATTTTAAAAGTTGAAAATTTGACTAAGATAGTTGATGGTAAAAAAATCTTAAATAAAGTTTCTTTTACAGTATTAAAAGGAGATAAAATTTGTTTATTAGCTAATGATGATATGGTTAAAACAACTTTATTTAATATTTTAATAGGTAAAGAAAAATATGATAAAGGAAGTATTGAATGGGGAAAAACTATTTCTTCTGACTATTTACCACAAGATAATAGTAGTTACTTTAATACCGATAAAAATATAATGGAATGGATAGAGCAATTTTATGATGTTAAAGATGAAGTTGTACTTAGAGGATTTTTAGGTAGAATGTTATTTTCTGGTGAAGATGTTTTTAAGAAAGTAAATATTTTATCAGGAGGAGAAAGAGCACGTTGTATGTTATCTAAGATGATGTTAGAGAAACCAAACTTCTTAATATTAGATGAGCCTACTAATCATTTAGATCTTGAAAGTATAACTTCACTTAATAAAGGTTTATGCAATTTTCAAGGAGAAATATTGTTTACATCACGTGACTATGAACTTAATAGTACAGTTAGTAATCGTATAATAGAAATTAATGATGATGGAACAATAAATGATAGAAGTATACCTTATGAAGAATATATAAAAAAAGCTGATAAATTTAATAAATAGATATGTATTACACTTTTTGTAAAATCAAAATATTTAATTTGTTATAAGATAATATTATGTTATAATCTTAATAAGAGATGATTTCTGTGAAAAATAAAAGCAACTTAATTTTTGTAATTGTATCTATATTTATAATAGTCATTATATGCTTAATTTCTGTTTTTACTAGTGATAAAAAAGATTTAGATAGTAGTGAACAAGCGCTTCTTGAAAAAGCTACATTAGAAAGTAATAGTATAAGTAATAATGAAAAAAAAGAATTTAATAAAATAAGTGTAGATGAATATTTAAAAATATATGGAGAGAATGATCCTAAATTAGTATTAATTGGTAGAAGTGATTGTCAATATTGTGTTATTGCAGAGCCTATTATTCAAAACATTATGTATAAAAATAATATTTCTATTAATTATTTATCAACAGATAATTTTACTGAAGAAAGCTATAATAATTTTAGAAATTCTAATGATTTATTACAAAATTTTTCTACACCTCTTTTAATGGTAGTTGGTAATAGTGAAATAACTGATTCAATAGAGGGATTATATGATTCTCAAGAATATATTAAATTTTTAAAGAATAATGGATTCATGAAATAGGAGGAAAAAATGGGAAAAGTTTATGAACAAGCTCTAAAATTTAAGTCTAAGTATCCTATCACATTAGGGTGGAGAATTAAGCAAAATGCATCAATAGTAGAAAGGCATCTTTATCCTGGTGAGGAACCAATTTATACATTTG
>CANQCQ010000105.1 GCA_947589725.1 uncultured Bacilli bacterium
CATCATTATTTAACATCATAGCTAATAAAGGTTTACCTACTAGATCACTTCTTCCTACTATAACTACTCTTTTGCCACTTACACTAATGTCATAATATTCTAAAATATCCATTATTCCTTTAGGTGTACATGGCATTAAACAATCAACATTATGAAATAATTTACCCGCATTTATGTCATTTAATCCATCAACATCTTTATCTTCAGCAATCATATTTTGAATTATTTTACTATTTATTTGTTTAGGAAGTGGCATTTGAACTAATAAGCCATCTATTAATTCATCTTTATTAATCTTTAATATTATTTTTTCTAATTCTTCTTGTTCTATATCTTTTGGAAGTTTGATATGTTCAAATTTAAAGCCTACTTCACGGGCCATTTTTTCTTTCTGATTAACATAGACACGACTTGCTTCATCATCCCCTACTTGCAAAACAGCCACTCCTGGAGATCTATCTAATTTTTGTACTTCTTCCTTTAATTGCTTTAATATTTCTTTTTTAACAGCTCTACCATCTAATAAATTCATAAATCTTACTCCTTGTCCAGATAATTATAACATCTAAACATAAAGTAAAACAATTAAGCTAATTTATTTTCTCAATATTTTTTATATCATCATAATAAATTATATTATTATTTAATATTATTTTTCCTGATTGATAACTTAATTTTTTTATATTTATTATTTTATCTATATACTTATAATCACTATAGTAAGTTATTTTTACTGTATCTCCTACTTTTAATGTAGTAAGAATCTCATTAATTATCTTAGAACTATCTTCATCTAATAATATTTTATCTTCTACTAATTTTTCTTTTTCTTTTAATGCTTCTCTAAATCCTTTTAAAGCATCAAAAGGCATAAACTGCTTTGCTCTATCAAGTTTATCATTCGGCATTATGTCCTCCAATTAATTTATTTCGTTTAAATGCAGTAGCCTTACTTGTTGCACTTATTCCTCGAAATATATAGTTTTTACCATATTTATCTTTTATTTTATTTATAGTATTCCCTAATATTTCCTCATTATCATTTTTTTCGAATAAATTTAATTGGACAGACTCATTATTAATTAATCTTGAAAAACCTATACCTATTCTTCTTATTTTAGCAGTATTTGGTACTCTTAAATTATACTCATATAAGATAGTTTTCATTAAATATTGAAAACTATCAGTAGAATCTATTTTTTTACTTATTGATATATGATTTGAATAATCTTTTGAAAAACCAATAAATAGATGAAAACAAGAAGTAAACATATTTTGTTTTATTAATTCTAAGTATATAACATCTAACATTTCGATAAGAACTTTTCTTGCATCTTCTTTATTATAGTCATTAAATAATATTTGAGAGTTTGAAATTGATTTACTTTTGGGTTTATAATCTTTTATTTCTTTGATAGTAATTGGTTCTATTCCTTTAGAATGATCTATTAATAATCTAGCATTAACACCAAATTCTTTAAATAATTCTCGTTCATCATGAATAGATAATTCATACATATTATGAATATTTAGTTTTTTTAATCGTTCTTCAATCCTACTACCTATTTGCCAGAAATCAGATAAAGGTTGATAATGCCATAATATTTTTTTATAACTATCTTCATCTAATATACCAATAAAATCAGGAGACTTTTTTGCTATAATATCAAGTGCTATTTTTGCTAAATAAAGATTTGTTCCAATACCTGCAGTAGCTCTAATACCATAAGTATTATAAATATCATTGATTACCATAATAGCTAAATTTTTAGGATCTTTATTGTACAGTTTCAAATAATTAGTAACGTCAATAAACGCTTCATCTATAGAATATACATGAATATCTTCTTTAGAAAAATATTTTAAATATATAGAATAGATATTACTAGAATAATCAATATACTTTTTCATTCTGGGTAAAGCTGTAATATAGTCTATATCTTTTGGTATTTCAAAAATACGACATCTATTTTTAATACCTAATTCTTTCATATGTGGTGTTATCGCAAGACAAATAGCTCCATCTCCTCTTGCTGGATCTGCAACCACTAAATTACTTTTCATTGGATCTAATCCTCTTTCAATACACTCAACAGATGCATAGAAGCTTTTTAAGTCTATACAAAGATAAGTCCTCATTAACACTCACCACAAAATAATTATATCACGAACGTTTGTTCTTGTTAAGAAAATTCATATGTTTATGTTAATTATAAAAAAAGAAATCATTAGTTTTAGATTCCTTTTTTATTAAATGTTAATCAATTATAGGTACTTTATCACTATTTAAAATATAGTCTTTAAATTCTTTAGAATTAATTCCTAATTTAGGCTTCTTATATTCAAAAATAGATAAATGATTTAAAACTTTTTCATCAAGGGGATTAAATTTTTCTGCAAACTGTACATGTTTACTCATCTGATCTGTAATTAAGTCTTCTAATGTTTCATATTCATGTATTCCATAATTTGCTTTATCACAATTTTCAAACCAATACCATTTATCATTATTTTTATATGCTAAATAAGCATGAGTTGGATATGAATTTATACCATCAATTAAAAAAGTAATATATAAAGTTTTACATTCATAGCCATTATTAATAAACCAATCTCTTTCAAGTTCTACCTGATCTAATAGATTTCCATAGCCATTTTTTAAAGTATTTGCAGGAGTAGATAAATTCCAATAAATTTCAAAAGCAAGTTCTAAGGCATCTAAATCCGATGTATCATATAATCTTTTATTAGATCCATACATACCGTATTTTATATTATTGTTCATAAATTTTAGGAGTTCTTCAGGAGTCTTAATATTTTTGTATAACTCTTTTTTTAACATCTATTATTTTACATAAAAGACATAGTTATCTTTTATTGTATGGCTTCTTTCTTCTTCTATTGGATATCCTAAAATACAATGTCCAATTCCCTCATAATTCCCATTAATTCCTAAACTTTTCAAGAATTCTTTACCTTCAATTGTATTAAATTCTTCTAAAGCTCTATGAATCCAACATGAACCAATACCAAGTGATGTTGCTGCCAACATCATATTTTCTAAAACTACACTTCCATCATATTTATAAGTTGGAATATTAGTATCTGCTAAAACTACTAATACAACAGGAGCACCATAAAAAGGATCTGTATCTACACCTAATATCTTAGCATTAAGTTTTGATAATTTATCTCTTTCTTCTTTATTTGTAATTGCAATTATAATAGGTGATTGTTTATTCATACCACTTGGAGCATAAGTTCCTGCTTCAATTATTTTATCTAGTATTTCTTTATCAATCATTCTATTTTCAAATTTCCTACAACTTCTTCTAGATTTTATATTTTCTAATACTTCATTCATATCTTTTTGCTCCTAAAGTCATTATACAATAAGTTTTTTTATTTACAAATATTAATTATCAAAATAATTGTTTTTATTCTTCCAAGATGTCATAAATCTCCAAGCAGCTTTTCTATTAGTTAACCATGTAAATTTAACATTATTTTTAGTATTTTTAATTATTTTAGGAACCATAAATTTAGCTATTACATCGGGCTTATCTCCTAAAATATTATAAACTTTTTTTGTCTTTTCATCTAACTCGATATGTTCTCCATCTCCTAGTGATGTATTAATAAAATTAGTAATCATAACCCCTGGAGTTATTTTTCCAACTATTACATTAGTATTTAATAATTTACACTCATTAGCTAAAGCTTCTGTAAAATAAGTAACTGCTCTTTTACTGGTTCCATATATACTAAGTCCAAGAATAATAGCATCATTAGAGCCATGTCCTTCTACATTATAAATAGCTCCATATCCTTGTTTAATCATAATTGACATAATAAGTTTAGAACAAATAATAGTACCTTTTAAATCAATATCAATTAGACGATTAATACTTTTAGTATCTACTTC
>CANQCQ010000106.1 GCA_947589725.1 uncultured Bacilli bacterium
AGTTGGTCTATTATGAAGAGATTTTCAAATTTCGTTGAAATTGAAAAAAGTTTAAAAGATACTAAAGCATTAATTGAAGAAGATTTAAAAGGGGAAGCAGAAACAGAAGTTAATGGTGAAGTAAGCTTTTCTTCTCAATTAATTAAAGATATTGATTTATTACTTGCTATTATGAATAACCTAAAAACAGGAGCATTATATGCTGCTGTTGGGACTACAACAACATCTAAATTAGTAGAATATGTTAAACGAATTGCTGACAAAATTGAAAAAAATCAAAGAGAAATAGACAAACAATATAAGAAAGATTTAAAAGAATGTATTGATAAGCTATGCAAAGAAAATGGTATTGCTAAATTTACAACTATTGAAGACTTGGAAGAAGTTTTATATATCTTAAAAGATGATACGCAATATGAACCATACGTTGAATTAGCAAATAAAGATATGATGGCAGATTTAATTAAGAATTTAAGAGAAGTTAGAAACGATGATGAAAATTATAAATCTTATCGTGACTCATATGCTATAATTGCTAATGGTTTAGTAAATGTAACAAACAGAATGGAAAAACAAACACCTGTTATTAAATATTTAGGTTCTGATGTTATGTTAAGTGTTTTCCAAGGATATTTAAGAGACAAAATTAAGTCTTTAGTTAAAGCCGATTCGGCTCTTTATCGTGCTGCTTATAATAATGCTTATGGTGTTGCTGCTACAAAAGAAGCTGAGGAAAAAGGTAATTTCTTTGCTGATGCTCGTATTGAAGTAGACATTGTAACTAAATTCTTATTAAAAGATACTGGTTTAGAAGATCGTATTATTGATAGTTTTAAATCTCATGAATTAGTGGGCAACCGTTTAGTTAAAAATAATGGCTATGACAAATTAAAAAATGCTGCAAATATATTATTTGATTTAGATGAAGAATATCAAAGATTATTAAGTGTTAAAACTCGTAAAGATTCTATTTTAAAAGAAAGAAGAGAATATTTAGAAAGATTTGTTATTCCTGAAAATCCAAATGATGATAAATGGAATGAAAGAATTATTGAAAGTTCTAACTTATCTCAATCTTTAGGTACTGATGGTATTATGCATTTACCTCAAGATAAATATGAATATGCTTTAGGTGACTTTTCTGACTTTATTTCTGATTATTCAAGTTATGTAAATTCTCAAGACCAATTCTTATCATTACTAGAAAACTTTAAAAATCCTGATATAAATATTTATCTTAAAAATCGTCTAGAATTAGAAAGAAGAATTGCTGAAATTGATGACTTATTAGGTAGTGAAATTACTCCTAAAATTAATGAATTAACATCTGATATTGAAAAAATAGTTCCTAAAGATTCTGGATTTATTTCTCGTGTTGCTGCTAAATTATCTAATCGTGGTGATTTAAAAGATTTAGAAGCTAAAAAGAACAAACTAGAATTACAACGTGAACAATTAATTAATGAAAGAAAAAATAAACATGATGTAGAATTATTAGCTAATGGTAATGAATTAATTGACAATTTTAATATAGAGTTAGCTAGTTACTTAGATTTATTTAAAATGTGGGGTATCAATATTAATTTAGACTTTGTTCTTGATTATAATGTTGAAGAGTTAAAAAATCTATATAAAAACAATGTTAAAGAATTAGAAGAAGCATATAAAAAACGTATTAAAATAATTTTAGATGATTTAGCTAAAGTTACAAATTCTAATCCTCAAAATATGTATAAATTAGCAGAAGATAATGGTATTAATTTGGAAAAACCAAGTGCTTTAATACCAAGAGCTTTAAAAAACTTTATTTCCTTCTTGAATAACTGTAGTGCTATAAATTGTATTGCTGACCCTTCAATTCTAAAAAAAGCTACGGAATTATGCCAAGCTAAAGTATCAATTGATGAAGAGGATTTTGAAGGTATATTTAGAACTGTTATTAAGGATATGGACGAATACATTTTAGGTGAATTGCCTGAAGAAGAAGCTCCTGTTTATGAAGAAGTAGATGAACCTACACAAGAAATTCTACCTGCCTCTGATACTGACGTTGATCCGCTTGAATTAGGAGTACCTGTTGCAAATCCTACTCCAAATGATTCAATAACAGGATTTAAAGTAGTTAGTGTTGAAGATCAAATAGATAAAAATATAGATGATACTTCACCAGTAGTTCAAGCAGTTAGAGCAGTTTTTGCTGATTATGATGCTAAAGAAGCCGAAGAAGAAGCTCAAGCAGCTCAAAAAATGGCTGAATCATCTGTACCAGTTGATATTGATGATGAAGATTATTATAATGAATTACTCACAATTTTAAATGGTTCTGGACAAAATGCCACATCTATAAAACCTGCTTTAGAGCCATTAGAACTTCCTGATCATGGAGAAAGACCTTTATTCGATTACGATAGTGATTCTGATGAAGACGTAATATTACGACCTAGATTAGAAGCACCAACAACTGAGTTTGAGGTTCCTATTGCATCACAAACACAAGAACAAACACAAGATGGACAAGGTTTAAAATTAAGTTTAACAAATCCTAATCAAGATAAATAAATTAATAAAAAACTAAAAAGTTCAAAAAAATGAAGATAATTATTTAATTATCTTTATTTTTATGATATAATTCCTATAGTATGAGGTGAAAGAGATGAAAAAACTAAGAATTCTGAACAATTTATTCTTAATTGCCTTTACTTTATTATGTATTTTTACATTTAATATAGATAGTAGAGCTAAAACTTATACAGTTAAAGAACAAGTACCATTAGGAGAAACTTATTCTTTTAAAGGTTCATGCCGTACTGTTGATGGAGAAAGACTAGGGACAAATTATCAATATAAATGTACGTATTCAACTACCGTTAATATTACTTGCAAAGATGGTGCCTTTTTTGGCGATGTTTATAATTATACAATTACCTGTACAAATAATTCAGCAGAAAGTAGTACAAAACCTGCAGGAAATAGTCAAAATACAGAAAATGATTGCGAAGCTATTTTAACTAGTGATGTAGTAGATCTTCTTCAAGATGTTTTTGACGTTATTAAATTTGCCGATGTAGTCATGGTATTAGTTCTTACCATTGTAACGTTCACTCAAGCTATAGCTAAAGGTGGCGATGAGCTTAAAAAAGCCTTAAATGTTACTATAAAAAGAGTTATTATCGGTATTATAATTTTCTTTATTCCAGTATTAATTGATTTTGTATTTAATGCTATCGGCTTATACGATACTTGCGGAATAGGATAGGTGATAAAAATGCTATTCATGTGGGATCCATTTGGAATTAGAAATGCTTTTGTTTCTTTAATGTTATTATTAGATCGAATCGTCTATTCTTTTGTAATTTATATCTATCAAGTATTTGTTTATTTAGCTAAATTTACTATTTTTACAACTGCTGATTTTAGAACCATAGCAGACAGAGTATATATAATTGTCGGAGTAGTAGCTTTATTTTTAATTGCTTTTTCTTTATTACAATCTTTAGTAAATCCCGATGATTTGTCTAAAGGGAAAAATTCTCCGATAAAGGTCATAAAAAATATTTTAATAAGTATTGTTTTACTTGGATTAGTTCCTATTTTGTTTAACTTCGCTTATGAAGCTCAAGATAAAATATTAGATGGTCAAGTTATTTCCAATATTATTTTAAATGGTGGAGCCTTAGGAGGAACCCGGATTGATTGTACTACTGGAAAATCAAAAGGTACCGAAAATTTAACCGGTAAAGAAGGCTTACAAAAAGTCGGTAACTATATGGCTGTTAATGTCTTTAGTAGCTTTTTTACTGGTAATAACGATGATTTTTATGGAATAAATATTAAATCTGAAGATGACAATGGGTACTCTTTATGTCAAGCTTATGAAGATGCTAAAGATACAGGTGATTTTTCGG
>CANQCQ010000107.1 GCA_947589725.1 uncultured Bacilli bacterium
CTGTTAAAAATTTAGGTGGAAAACCATCGATAAGTTCTACATCAGATACATATCCACATCTTAAATAATTACCTTCCAATAAATCATGAGAAAGAATCAAATTATCTGGAAAAGTTTGACTAAGTACTTTATCAAATATTTCAAGATCATAGATTCCTTTACCTACAAAACTACCTTCATAAAAGCAATCTTGATAAACATTTGGAACAACAGCTGAATATGTATCGAATCCACCTATACCTGCAAATATCTGACTATATAAACTTTTATTTGTAGCTTCAATATCTACGCTGATTCTAGGTTGCATTATGCCATAACCACTTATAACTTTTGTTCCCTCTTTATTTAATACTGCCTTATTTAACGGATGAGCCATACATCCAACTAAATTAAGAATTGTATTTAAAACAAATCTAGTATCAGTATCCAAAGTAATTACGTATTTGATATTCAAGTCATGATCATGTAACATATTGACATTAAAGTATTTTTCTTCCGTAACTTTATCCATCTGCTTTAATAGAATTTTATTAAATTGAATTAAAGCTCCTCTTTTTCTTTCATACCCTAAGTACTGGCCTTCACTTTCATTCCATATTCTTTTTCTATATAGAAAATAAAATATATCTTTTTTATATTTTTCATTTAATTTTTGACAATATTCAACTCCAAATTCAGAAAGCTCACTATCAAAATCACAAACTTGCTTATCACTACCTTTAACATCTCCAAGCAATGTGAAATATAAATTATTTGTCTTATTAATGATATAAAAAGTTTCTAAAACATCAAACATTTCTTTTATCTTTTCTTTATCAGAAACTATAGTTGGAATAACAACCATTGTAGCAGACTCTTTAGGAATACCCTTAGTATAATCAAGTTTTGGTAAAACCTTAGTATGAACAACTTTCATTAAAATTTCATTAAATATTTGAATGAATAATTGACTTACCGGAACAAGTAATATTAAAAAACCAAGTAATCTAAATTTAATAAAATACTTAGATAAAAGATAACTAATTAAAGTAGTAAAAATCACTAAAGTAAGAATATAAAAGACTACGTTTAAACTATTATTTTTTCTTTTAAATAATTGATATCCTATATGATATTCTCTACTATCTGCTTTATTAAGTAACTTACTTAAATAATCAATTTCATTACTATGATTTTGTTTTGCTAATTTCAAAAGTCTCTTACGATAAAAATCTTTAGACTCAGAAGTCATAGAATTATAAATATCATCTTCCATTAACATTTTTTCTGTTTTACTTATTTTTTCAAAAAGATCTTCTCTAGATAAGTCAAAAAATTCTTTTAAATCACTAAATATATTAGAAACTAACAAATCATTTTCAATTTTTCTTTGATACTCATCATTAATTATTTCTTTTAGACTTATATTTTTCTTATCAAGATACTCATTTAATTGTTTAAATAAACTATTGCTTTGTCCACCTAATTCCTTTATTTGTTTATTTAATTCAAATAGATAATAGGATCTCTTTTCTACATCAAAATCTTCTTTTATAAAGTAAGATAAATCTGTATCCTTGTCTTGTCTATCTCTTATTATATTATTTATTTTTTCTTTATCTATTAATTTTCTATATTCTTCTAGGCATATTTGATTTAACTTATCTATATATATAAAAACTAATACATCTTTGATACTTTCTATTTCTAGATAAGATAAAAATGTATTATTATCTTTTTGATATTTTTTTAATTCATCAGTTAAAACTTTTAAACTTACATTGTAATTATTTTTAATTACAATATCTCTAACTAATAAATATATATTATCTATCATCTTTTTTCTTTTATTAATACTTTTTTTGTCATGAATTAAATTAGTTTTATGCTCTACTATTAAATAAAAGTTATCTATTAACCATTCATTGGTAATACCAACATATTCTTTATTTTTAGTTTTTTCAACAAGAAAGTTATAGTAATTATTTATATTATTAAAGTCTTTTATAAATTTATTTAAATATTTAGTCATTCTATCTACTCTCCTAATCAAAGTATATCATAAAAAAAAGGTCTTATACTAGAACAAAGCGATTTATTATAGGAAATATTTATATTTTTAAATAAAAAAAATATAAAGGTCTTAGTCTTTATATTTTTATGTTTTATATAATAAAATATTATAAATAAATTTAATAATAGTTATTTTCTTTTCTTAATATAACACACTCCAGTTATATCATCATGTCTATTTTGATTTTTATAAGCTTGCAGTAAAACTTCTTTTAAAACATCATTGGACTTATTTGCTTGAATTATTGTACCAATAGTTTTTTCTTTTATGTTATCAGTTACTCCATCACTAAAAATAAATAATTTATCATAAGTATTATTTATTTCACATAATCTAGGTAATTTAAAATAATTTTTTATATGTCCTATATAATTTGTAATAACTGCTCCTTTTTGATAAAGAACAGCTTCATCTTTTGTTATTTCATTATTCTTATACATATCCCAAATACTTGTATTATCTATAGTTAAAGGATATAACTCATCATTTACTGTTGCATAAATTCTGGTATCACCATAATTAATTATATAAGTTGAATCTTTTGTAACTAAAGCTAAACCTAAAGATGAACCAAAAGTGTAATTAGAACTTATTTTTTTATTAGTTTTTACTCCATTCATCTCTTTATTTATTTCTTGATTTAATTTTAATATTTTATTTTCAAGAGAAGATAGTAATAAATTCTTATCTTTTAATACTTTACCATCAATTTTATATAGCCAATTTTTCATTTCAAGAATTATATATTTTATAATTGTATTATCTAATTTAGAACCATTGATAAAATCAGTAACACAAAGCAATTTAATATCATTAACTGCTGGGTTAGAAATAGCTAAAAAATCTTCTTTATTTCTATTATTAATACCTTTAATAGATAAACCATTTATTATTCCATTATCATTATTATCTAATACTAATTGAGATTTATTTGAAAGATAAATATCTCTATATTTTTCTTTTTTATCAGTTAATCTAATATCATAAAAATATTGATCAACTACATCAGAATAAGTTCTATTATATTCAGATGTTGTTAATGATGAAAATTCAGTATCTAAAAATTTTACTATTTTGTTATTAGCTTCAGCTTCAGTTAAAGATAAATCTATTTCTTTTAAATTTTTAGTAAAACTATAATAGAATTTTGCATTAACCATTTCATTCTTATTATAATAAGTCTTACTAATTTTTCCTTTGTTTTTATCAACATTTGCTACATAATATCTTTTATTATCATTATTAAATGTTATATATCTATATTTATTTAAAGATGAATCTAAAGGTTCATATAAACCATTAGTTCCTAATATAAATTGATCATTAGAAATAGAACTCATCAAACCATTTTTATCAGTTATTGGTAAAAATGAAGTTCTAAGTAGCGAATCATTTGTATTTAATTGATTACTTCTTAATTTTTCAACCTTAAAAAGTTCACAATTTTTACAAATAAATTTATAAGTATTTTGATCTTTTATCATTTTTATTGGTTTTACAAATTCATTTTTATTTGATATGTCTTTAATAAACCAATATAAAGCAGAGTTATTAAATTTTAATCCACAGTCTTCTCCAATTAATTCTATAAATTTATTTAAAGTAATATCTGTATTATTGTAATAATCAACTATTTTAGAAAATTCCATCTAACCACCCCAATAGTTACCATATTATACCACAATTATGGGAAAAAAGCAAAATAAAAACCTCTAAAAACGAGGTTATTTACTTATATGGCGGAGTAGGCGAGATTTGAACTCGCGCGCCAGTTGCCCGACCTACACCCTTAGCAGGGGCGCCTCTTCAGCCTCTTGAGTACTACTCCAACTCTTGTGCGTC
>CANQCQ010000108.1 GCA_947589725.1 uncultured Bacilli bacterium
TATCAGGAAATTCTGTATTAATATTATATTTACGAATAATAGACATAATATCTACTCCAGGATCATTTTTATGACCTATTATTTCAACAACTCTACCAAGATATCTTGAATTATTTAAATTTTTAATTAATTCAACTACTACCTTATGACCATCAACAGCATTTAAAGAGTCTTCTTTTAAAACTTCAATATCTAATTTAATCTTACTATCATCTAAAGTAATATGACCCTTGCCATCTTTAGAAAAGTTAATCTCTCCAATATATTTTTGTACCTGTCTTTTAATTATTTTAAGTACTCTTCCTTCTAATCTATCCAAATTCATTTTACTAGTGATTTCTATTAAAACTATATCATCATGAATAGCACCATTCATATTATCTTGAGAAATATAGAGATCATCTTCCAAGTTATCTACCTCAACAAAACCAAATCCCTTTTTATTTGCTCTCATGATACCTCGTCTTAAATGACTATTCTCTAGCATCATATATTTATCTTTATTGGAATGATATATTATCATCTCTTCTTCCAAATCATGTAATACTTTAAGTAATTCTTTAGTAGATTCAACATCTTTAATATTTAATTTATCTTCAATTTCAAAAACAGATAAAGCTCTATCACTATTTTTTAATATATTTAAAATATTATCTGTCATTAGTATCACCTTCTGTAAACATTATAACGTATTTAAAGACATAAAAAAAGGACAAAGTCCTTTTACATAAACATTGATACTAAACATATTATAAAGAAAGCCATTCCAAGTATAAATGTAATTCTTGTTATAACAAGCTCAGAACCACGTTCTTTTCTAGCTTTAAATAATTCTGAATTTCCTCCTGAAAGTATTTGAGCAGCTCCTTCTGCCTTCCCACTTTGTAGAAGTACAATAATTATTAATAAAATTGAAATTATTAAAAGTGCAGTTTGCATAACACACCTCCGTTTTAAATAGCACCTATATAATATCATATAGACTTAAAATATGCAAGAAAACTATTTGTTTAAATGTTTAAATATATCATTAAAATTACACTTAATTATTTCTCCTGACTTCCTATATTTTATTTCAACACTACTACATGATGCATCTCTTCCAACCACTATTCTTATAGGAATACCAATTAAATCTGCATCACTAAATTTAGAACCAGCTCTGATATCTCTATCATCATATAAAACATCATAAGAATTATCTTTTAGAGATGTATATATTTTATCAGCTAAGTTTATTTGATCATTATCTTTATTATTTACAACAATCAATTCAACATCATAAGGAGATATCTCTTTATTAAATATTATTCCAAACTCATCATAATTTTGTTCAATATAAGCAGAAAGTATTCTAGCAATACCTATGCCATAGCAACCCATAACTGGATACTTTAGTGTATTATCAGTATCACTAAATTGTAAATTTAAACTTTTACAATACTTATCCCCCAATTTAAATGTATTACCTATCTCAATTCCTTTTTTAAAATTAAGCTTAGATCCACAGACAGGGCAATTATCATCTAAAGTAATATTTCTAATATCTCCAACATAAGAAGCCTTAAAATCTTTTAAATTAACATTTAAATAATGATAATTAGTCTTATTAGCACCAGCAATAAAGTTAACCATTCCATTAACTTCTAAATCAATGACAATATCTATATCTAATCCTATAGGTCCAGCAAATCCAACCTCAGCATGAGTTACAGCCATATCCTCATCAGTAGAAGATAACTCAACTTCATTAACACCAAGTAATCTAGCAAGCTTCAACTCATTTACTTCTCTATCACCACGAACTAAAACAGCATATAACTTACCATTATTATCTTTATATATTAAAGTCTTAACTGTCCTCTTAATATCGCATCCTAGATAATTACATACATCCTCAATTCCTCTAGTATTAGGAGTTTCAACTAACTCTAACTTTCTTTCTTCTTCAATTTGTTTTTCTGACTTAACACACTCACATATCTCAATATTAGTAGCTAAACCACAATTATCACATAAAACTAAAATATCTTCTCCAATATCACAGACAGCCTGAAACTCTTCAGATAACAATCCACCCATAGCACCAGTTGCTGCCTTAACTACTCTATAATTAATTCCAATACGATCAAAAATTTTCTTATAAGCATCAAACATCAACTTATATGACTTATCTAAATCATCTAAATTCTTATCAAATGTATAAGCATCTTTCATTACAAACTCACGAGTACGAATTAATCCATATCTACTACGAGCCTCATCTCTATATTTAGTTGCTATCTGATAAAGACTAAGAGGCATATCTTTATATGATTTAATATAATCCTTTGCTACATTAACAAACATCTCTTCATGAGTAGGACCAAGTACATAACCTCTTTCAAATCTATCTTTTAAACTAAACATACTATCACCAAAGATACTACGTCTACCACTAGCTTCATATATTTCTTCAGGTAACAAAGATGGCATTACTAACTCTTGTGAACCAATATTATTCATTTCTTCACGAACAATATTTTGAATTTTTCTAATTACTTTTAAACCCATAGGTAAAAATGTATAAATACCACTACCTGTCTTCTTAATCATTCCTGCTCTAACAAGTAAATTAGCACTAACAGAATCTTCATCCTTAACATTTTCCTTATAAGTTATAAAATAAGAATTACTTAATTTCATAAAAACCTCCTTACAATAAAAAGGATGATACCAAAGGAGTGCAAAGCACGGTACCATCCTTAATTTTACTTAAATTTATAACGGTATTTACCGGGAGATAAACTCCTCATGAAAGGTAGGAACTATATTAGATTAATATTAGGTTTTCACTATCCCTAACTCACTTTAAATAAGAGCTAATAAAGTATTGGTCTTTCATATTAATTTAAAATATGCATATATTATATATATTTAACTATACTTTGTCAAATTATTTAGACAATTCTTCTTCAATTCTCATTAATTGATTATATTTACAAATTCTATCTGTTCTAGACATAGAACCAGTCTTAATTTGACCTAGATTTAATCCTACTGCTAAATCAGCAATAGTTGTATCTTCTGTTTCACCACTTCTATGAGATATTACTGTCTTATAACCATTTGCTCTTGCTAAATCAATAGTTTCTAGAGTTTCAGTAATTGTTCCTATTTGATTAACTTTTAATAAAATTGCATTTCCTGCATGATTATCAATTCCCATTTGAAGACATTTCTTATTAGTAACGAATAAATCATCACCAACTAATTGAATTCTATCTCCAAGTCTTTCAGTAATTTTTCTAAATCCTTCCCAGTCATTTTCATCTACTGGATCTTCAATAGAAATAATAGGATACTTATTAACTAATTCTTCATAGAAATCAATTAATTCATCTGTTGTTAAACTTCTTCCTTCACCAACAAGATTATATTTCCCATTATCATAGAATTCTGATGCAGCTACATCTATTGCTAAACATACGTCCTTTCCTGGTTCGTATCCAGCTCTTTTAATAGCTTCCATAATTAGTTCAAATCCTTCTTGATTTGATTGTAGGTCTGGTGCAAATCCACCTTCATCACCAACACCAGTAGCTAATTTCTTCTCATTTAAAACTTTCTTCTGCTCCTACTCTTACTCTTTCTTTAATAGTATCTCTTTGTGGAATAATCATAAATTCTTGGAAATCAAGTTTATTATCTGCATGAGCTCCACCATTAATTATATTCATCATTGGTTTAGGTAGTTCTCTTCCATCCCCAACATAAGCATATAATGGTTTTCCTGCATTAATAGCACTAGCTTTCATTGCAGCCATTGATATTCCAAGTATAGCATTAGCTCCAAATTTAGACTTAGTTTCAGTTCCATCTAATTTAATCATTGCATAATCTA